>WFUK01000036.1 GCA_015485015.1 Paracoccaceae bacterium
CGGCATTGCCTCGCCCCCGCCTCGGGATGAAGACCATTGAGCCCCCTGCCCAAAGTTTTCGCCTATCGGGCGCTCTATGTGATATGCGGATTTTTGCTGATCGCGGCCCCGCTATTGCCGCTGCAATTCTCCCCCGATAGAGCCTCCGGCGCGGAGCTGTTTTTTGCGTTTACCTTTATCTGGGTCGTGCGCCAGCCCATAACCGCGCCTTTTTTATCGGTCGCGGTGCTGGCGCTGATTGCGGATAGCGTATTGATGCGCCCGCTTGGCCTATGGGCCTTTTTGCTGGTGGTGGCGATTGAAATCACCCGCTTTAGCCATAAATCGGTGCAGGAGCGCGGGCTGCTGATGGAATTTTCCATGTTTGTGGCGCTATTGGTGGCGATGACCATCATCCAGAGCCTGCTATTATGGGCCAGCTTTTCACAAGGGCTTGATCTGGCGGCAAATGTGCAATTTGTGATGCTGACGGCGCTGGTATACCCTGTTATGCTGCTATTTATCTACTATATACTAAGAGTGCGCAAACCAGACCATAGCAACCGGCCCGATCGATTAGGGAAAATCGTATGATCCAGCCCTCGAAAAACTCGAAGGAAAAGCGGCGGCGTATTACCCGCCGGGCTTTGGTGCTGGGCGGTATGCAGGGGGCGGTGATCGGGGCTTTGGCTTTGCGAATGCGCTATTTGCAAATCGATCAGAGCAGCGAATACCGGCTGCTTTCCGACGAAAACCGGATTCGCGACCGGCTTTTGCTGCCCGAGCGCGGCTTGATATTTGATCGGAACGGGCTGCCCTTGGCAGAAAACCTGCCCAATTACCGCGTGGTTATGATCCGCGAGCAAGCCGGAAATGTGCTTCAGGTATTGGCGCAGCTTTCGCGGATCATCGAGCTGCCCCTTGAGCGGCGCGAGGAAATCTATGCCCAGATGCGCAAATTCGGGCCGTCGAAAAAGGTGCCGGTGGCCGAGCAGCTTAGCTGGCAGGATTTTGCCCGCGTATCGGCCAATGCGCCTTCATTGCCGGGTATTATCACCGAGGTCGGCCTGAACAGAAACTACCCGAAAGTCGAGGATTATTCCCACGTCATCGGCTATGTCGGCCCTGTGAGCGAGGCGGACCTTGACCGGTTTGACGACCCGGACCAGCTTATCCTCAGCCCCGGTTTCCAAATCGGAAAAACCGGGCTGGAGCGGCGCAAGGGCGACCGCCTGCGCGGCGAAGCCGGCACGCAAAGAGTCGAGGTAAATGCCGTGGGGCGGGTGATGCGGGAATTGGGCCGCAACGAGCCAAAAAAAGGCGATGATATTCAGCTGACGCTGGATCACGACCTGCAACATTATGCGCAATACCGGCTCGAGGGCGAAAGCGCGGCGGCGGTAGTCATGGATGTGAATTCCGGTGATATCCGCGCCATGGCCTCCACCCCGGGCTTTGATCCCAACCAGTTTATCTACGGGATCTCCTCGAAATACTGGAATAACCTCATCAATAATGAATACCGCCCCTTGGCCGATAAAACCATTTCCGGTGCCTATCCTCCCGGCTCTACGGTAAAGATGGTAACGGCGCTGGCCGCGCTTGAGGAAGGGATGATTGATCCCGAAGAAGAGATCATGTGCCGTGGTTTTATCGAGGTTGGCAACCGGCGGTTTCACTGCTGGAAGCGCGGCGGGCATGGCAAGATGAACCTGACAAACGGGCTGAAGCAATCTTGCGATGTTTATTATTACGAAATCTCGCAGCGGATCGGCATCGAAAAAATGGCGCTGATGGCGCGGCGCTTCGGCTTTGGGGCCAAACCGCCGCTTACCCTGCCCTCGATCAGCTCGGGTCTGGCCCCGAACAAGCAGTGGAAATTTGATCGCTACGCCGACGAATGGCGCATCGGGGATACCCTCAATGCTGCCATTGGCCAGGGTTTTGTGCTGGCTTCGCCCATGCAGCTGGCGGTTATGACCGGCCGTCTGGCCTCGGGGCGCGCGGTGCAGCCTCGGCTGATCCAGCGGGTTAATGGCGTGGCGGAGCCAGTGGAGCGCGCGCCGTCGCTGGAGCTGAAGCCGGAAAACCTAGATCTGGTGCGCTTGGGGATGTTCAGGGTCAGCAATGAAACCCGTGGCACCGCGTATCGCTCAAGGATTGAAGAGCCGAAATTTGCCATGGCCGGAAAAACCGGCACCGCGCAGGTGAAAGGCATTACCACCGAAGAGCGCGCCGCCGGGCTGGATGATACCGAAGTGCCCTGGAAATACCGCGACCATGCGCTTTTTGTTGGATACGCGCCTTATGACAACCCGAAATACGCTATTTCAGTGGTGATCGAGCATGGGGGTTCCGGTTCGGGGGCCGCCGCGCCGGTGGCGCGCGATGTAATGCTGCGGGCGCTTTATGGCACCACCCCGCCGCTCTCGGCCTATCCGCGCAGCGCCTGGCCCGCGATCAGGGAACAGCAGGCCAACGAGCCGCCACCCAATCCCAATGTCAGCAGCGCCCCGAGCGGGAGCGATCGGGCATGAGCATGCTTGACCCCGGCTATAACCAGGCGCCGCGCGGTCTGCGCAAAATCCTTTTTGTGCATTGGCCGTTGGTATTGCTGATCTCGGCGGTGGCCAGCTTTGGGTTTTTGATGCTCTATTCGGTGGGGAGCGGCTCATTGGACCCATGGGCGCGACCACAAATAATCCGCTTTGCTGTGGGCATTGTGCTGATGTTTGTCGTGGCTTTCATCCCGCTGACCTTTTGGCGGCAAATCTCGGGCATTGCCTATTTGGGCGGCATGGTGCTGTTGCTTTTTGTGTTGTTCTTTGGCTCGATCGGCATGGGGGCGCAGCGCTGGATCGACCTCGGTTTTATCCAGCTTCAGCCCTCGGAAGTGATGAAAATCGCGCTGGTTATGGCCTTGGCGCTTTATTATGACTGGCTGCCGGTCGAGAAAGTCTCCCGCCCGCTTTATGTGCTGATCCCGCTGGTTTTAATTGGCGTTCCGGCCATGATGGTGGTGGTGCAGCCCGATCTCGGCACCTCGATTCTGCTGGTATTGAGCGGCGGGGTGGTGATGTTTTTGGCGGGTGTAAGCTATTGGTATTTTGCGGCAGCGGCCAGCGTGGCCATTGGCGGGGCGGCTTCTGTCTGGATATCGCGCGGCTCCAGCTGGCAGATCCTCAATAATTACCAATATAAACGGATCGACATATTTCTGGACCCTTCGCTGGACCCTTTGGGGGCGGGATATCATATCACCCAATCCAAAATCGCGCTGGGTTCGGGGGGTGTTTCGGGG
>WFUK01000037.1 GCA_015485015.1 Paracoccaceae bacterium
CAGGCCTTGCGATTTGCCAATCCAGTTTTTCTGCATCAGCCGCACTTTTTCCGGCCAGTTTTGCAGCCCGTCCAGCGCCTCCAGCAGCTCGTCGGAATATTCGGAGATCTTGAAGAACCATTGCGTCAGCTCTTTGCGCTCGACCTCGGCCCCCGAGCGCCAGCCCTTGCCGTCAATCACCTGTTCATTGGCCAGCACGGTCATATCCACCGGATCCCAATTGACGCTGGCGTTTTTGCGATAAGCCAGCCCCGCATCCAGCATATCAAGGAAAAGCGCCTGTTGCTGGCCGTAATATTCCACATCGCAGGTGGCGAATTCGTGTGACCAATCAAGCGAAAGCCCCAAAGCCGCAAACTGGGTTTTCATCTCGGCGATGTTTTTATAGGTCCATTTGCCGGGATGGGTGTTGTTTTTCATCGCCGCATTTTCGGCGGGCATGCCAAATGCATCCCAGCCCATCGGGTGAAACACGTTAAAGCCCTTGGCGGATTTATACCGCGCCACCAGATCGCCCATCGTATAATTGCGCACATGGCCGATATGGAGCTTGCCGGAGGGATAGGGAAACATCTCCAGCACATAATATTTGGGCCGGCTTTCATCGCGCTCGGCTTTGAATATCTGGGAATCCCGCCATCTGGCTTGCCATTTCGGCTCGGTAACTTGGGCATTATATCGTGACACTGGCGGAGATCTCCGTAAACATGGGTGGTTAGATTTGGTTTATCGGCTGCACCCGTTACAAACAAGCCGATTTAACAAAGTATTCTGGCGAAGCTGTGGTATATTTAACACGCCTGCAGGGCCATTCGGGCCGGGATTCTTGACCCGTGCTTTGGCTTGGTCGATAACAGTAGCCAGATAGCACCCCGAATAGCGCCGTGGGCGACGCGTCATGTCCAGGAAAGCACAATGCTAAAAAATCTGATATTGATCCCTCCGGCCTTGATGGTGGCCGGGCTTGGATATGCCGGGGCGGCCAAGGCGGATTCCCATATAGATTTCAGCCTGCCGGTCGATTTCGAGTTTGGCCTGAATGATCTGGCCGAGAACGGACTCTATCTGAGCGGCGACATTGATATGATCGCAAAAATCCAGCTTGGCGATAATCTCAAGCTCAAGCTCTCGGTAGATGGTGATTTGCTGGGCTTTGATAAAGCGGTGAATTGGGATGACTTTATTACCTACGAATTGCGCTGGGGCGATGTGAAATTCTCGGCTGGCAATGTTGATTCCGCCGCGGGAGATATCTTTAGCTCGGTCTCGGGTATGAGCCTCAACAATTCCGCCGTATCCGGTGACGAGATCGATTTTTTTAAGCAAAACGGCGAATATATTGTGCGTTTTGATGCGGATATCGGCGATGTGTCTCTCGCGATCTCCGGCGATTCACCCAGTGATAGCGTGAGGGGACCGATCGAAAACCCCTCTATCGGGGTGTCTGGTTCAATTGGTGATTTTGATTTTGCTGTCGCTTACGATGCGCTCGGAGATCGCGATACTTCTACGGTATTCGGGGCTGATATCGCCTTTCCCGCCGGTGATTTCGATATAGAGATGGCTTATCAGAAAGATGGCGAGGGCGATACCGCATTTGGTATTGCGGTGGATGGTAGCCTCGGCTCTGTCGGCGTTGCCGCCTATTTTGCCAACAATTCTTCGGCCTGGAATGCTTATGGTGCCTCGGCCAGCGCCACGCTGGGCGAGGTGGATGCCGGTATATACTGGAGCGGCTCGGATAGCGGCTATTCCAATTTCGGCATTGATATGCAGTTTGATCTGGCCGAAAATATCAAAACCTATATCGGTGTTGATCAGGGTGACGGTGTGTATTTCGGCGCCATTCTGAAAACAGGTGACGATATCAAGATCGGCCTTTCTATTGCTCAGGATGCCGGCGGTCAAAAACACGGGCCCAAAGACTTTATGGACGGGCTGTCGCTCTGGTTTTCGAGCAGTTTCTGAAGGTAATGCGCGGGATCGCCAGCCTTCCCTCCCGATTCGGTTCTGTTGCATGCAGGGCTAGAGGAATTATCGGGGATGGCATTTAGTGGGCGAAAACCAGCCTAATCTATAGCAAAACCCAAGCTGCGCCGCGCAAACTGTGCCAAAAATGCAACGGGTTCCAAAACAATACATTCGACCCCGGTGCCTTGCTTGACCTGATGCCGCAGATACGTGAAGAAAGGCTTACTCCTACTGGGCAATCCAGTTGAGGTTCTTTTTTTAACACAAATGAGGGAATAACGATGAAAAACGTTCTCTTCGCAACCACCGCACTGGTTGCTTTTGCTGGCGCTGCTGCCGCACAAGAAATCACATGGTC
>WFUK01000038.1 GCA_015485015.1 Paracoccaceae bacterium
GTGCCGCCCGAGCTGGCGCTCGCAATCGCGCGGCAGGAAAGCGAGATGAACGAGCGCGCCCGCTCGCCCGTGGGGGCGCTGGGGCTGATGCAGGTGATGCCCGCCACCGCCGAGCGGGTGGCGCAGGGGTTGGATATCGGCTTTTCCGAAGCGCGGCTCTTGAGCGATTGGGAATATAACGCCCGCATCGGCACCACCTATCTGGCGCAAATGCTGGAGCGGTTTGACGGCTCGGTATTGCTGGCGGCGGCGGCCTATAATGCGGGGCCAAGCCGCGCCAATCGCTGGATCCGCGATAATGGCGATCCACGGCTTGAAAGTGTCGATGCGATAGAATGGATCGAAAACATCCCCTTCCGCGAGACGCGAAACTATGTGATGCGGGTGCTGGAGGCACAATATGTTTATCGCGCGCGGCTATCCGGCGCGGTTGGACCGTTGACATTGGCCACGGAATTGCAGCAAAAACGGCTGGAGATATCAGGAGCCACAAATGACCTTCCTCGCCGACCGCCTCGCCGCCGTTAAGCCCTCGCCCACCATCGCGATCAGCACCTTGGCTGGCGAAATGCGCGCCGCCGGTGCTGACGTAATTGCCCTAAGCGCGGGCGAGCCGGATTTTGATACGCCGGAGAATATTCGCGACGCGGGCAAGGCCGCGATTGACGGAGGCAAAACCCGCTATACCGCGCCCGATGGCATTCCCGAGCTGAAAGCGGCGATCATCGCCAAATTCAAGCGCGATAACCGGCTGGATTATACCCCCGAACAGGTGATCGTCTCGACCGGCGGCAAGCAGGTGCTATTTAATGCGCTTTTTGCTACGCTGAATGCAGGCGACGAGGTAATTATCCCCGCGCCATATTGGGTGAGCTACCCTGATATGGTGCGCTTGTGCGATGGCACGCCGGTGATGGTGGAATGCGACGAGGCGGCGGGCTTTAAGCTGACGCCCGAGGCGCTCGAGGCTGCGATCACCCCCCAAAGCAAATGGCTGATTTTTAATTCTCCGAGCAATCCGACAGGTGCTGGCTATTCGCGCGCCGAGCTGAAGGCGCTAACGGAGGTGCTTTTGCGCCATCCGCAACTATGGATAATGTCGGATGATATGTATGAACATATCGCCTTTCCGGGCTTTGATTTTTGCACCCCGGCCGAGGTCGAGCCAAAGCTTTACGGGCGCACGCTGACGGTAAACGGGGTCTCGAAAGCTTACGCGATGACGGGCTGGCGCATTGGCTATGCGGGTGGGCCGGCGGCGCTGGTTTCGGCGATGAAAAAGGTGCAGGGGCAAAGCACTTCCAATGCCAGCTCGATCAGCCAATGGGCGGCGGTGGAGGCCCTGAACGGGCCGCAGGATTATCTGGCCACCAGTGGCGCGGTATTTTTGCGCCGCCGCGATCTGGTGGTGGCGCGGCTAAATGCCATTGCGGGTATCACCTGCGCCACGCCCGAGGGCGCGTTTTATGTGTATCCCAGCATCAAGGGGTTGATCGGTCGGACAACGCCGGAGGGGAAGGTTTTGCGCTCGGATGAGGATTTTGCGCTGGCCTTGCTGGAAACGGTTGGCGTGGCGGTGGTGCATGGGGCGGCCTTTGGGCTATCGCCGCATTTTCGGGTATCATATGCGGCGGCGGACGAGGTGCTGATCGAGGCGTGTGAGCGGATCCAGCGCTTTTGCGAAGGGTTATCGGCGGCTTAATCGGTTATCTTGTAATAAGTCGGCGATGCTATAGGATTTGAGGCGGATGAAACGAAGGGCCGGATAAATGGTGCGAAAAGTAGGAATGGGGCGGCCGGTGGATGGCGCGTCGGGGAATGGCGTGCAGGCCGAGCGCTGGGAGGATTTTCTGGATGCGGATGAAGTGCTGCTTTGGCAAGGCGCGCCGGCTGGCGGTATCCGGTTTTCGGTTGAAGGGATGATCCAATCGGTATTCGGCGTGTTTTTTCTGAGCTTTTCCGTGTTTTGGGTGGTGATGGCAAGCGGTATGGCGAGCGGCTCTCCATCCGGTCCCGGCGCGATATTTCCGCTTTTCGGAATTCCCTTTGTGCTGGTTGGCTTATGGCTGGTGGTCGGGCATTGGCTGTTTGATGCCTATCGGCGCAGCCGGACCCGATACGCGCTGACAAACAAGCGCGCCATCATTGCCCGCACGGTTTTCGGGCGCCGTATGAAAACCTATCCGATCGGGGCGGAAAGCCAGATAGGTCTGATCGAGGGGGGGCTGGATATGGTTCATTTTGCCGAGCGTGTTGTGGCTGGCAAGCATAGCTCCCGCATTGTGCCTGTCGGATTTCGCTATATTCGCGGGGGAAGAGACGTGTATAATATGCTGCGGGAAATCAAACAGGGAAAATACAGGTGAGCCAAGCAGAACTAGCCCGATTTAGCGGCGATAAAGCGGTATATATCCGGGTGCATATCATTATGGCGCTATCGGGGGCGGTGCTGATCTCGGGGGCGTTGATGCTGGCGGGAAACCCCGATTGGTGGGTCGGGATTGTCGGCTCTTTTGCCGGTATTGCCATGCGGGGCTATTATATCGCCGATGAGCAGCTCGGCTTTGTCTGGGCGCTGACCGAAACCCATCTCAAGGCCCCGAACGAGCGCGCGATTGCGCTGAGCGAGATCAAAACCGTGCGCAGCCTATTTGGCTCGGTGCAGGTGATCACCAAGGAAGGCGATAAATTCCTGATCAAATACCAAGCCGAGCCGGAGCGGGTGATTGCCGAGATTAACCGCGCGATGGCTAATAATCAGGCCTGATTACCGATTTTCACCGCGCGCATCGGAATGAGGGTGGGCTACCGAAAACACTAATAAAAAAGAGAGCCAATGCCAAAATTGAAAGATGAGCGAATACCGGAAGTTACGCTTGGCCCCGGAGAGCGGATTTTGTGGCAGGGGCAGCCGGCGGCGCTGTTGAAAATTCCGGCTCGTCCGGCGCATATGGTGGTTACCCTATCCAGTGCTTTCGGCTTTTGGGCCTATTGGATAATGGTGCCGGAATTGCCGCTTTTGCGGGTTGCGCTATTGTTCCCTATCTTTATTTTGCTGGCTATGGCGGCTTATCCATGGCTGATAGCGCGGGCGCGGGCCAGGGCGTTTTTCCGCTCGGCGCGCTATACTTTGACCAACCAAAGAGCCATAAGCGCCCATTCGGAAAAAACAACCGAGATTCCGGTTTCTAAAACCACCACCAGCTATATCACACCGAAATCGGCGCTTGTATTGTGGAATACCGGCACGGGCGGGCAGCGAAAATCGGTGTATTTCCATCAGCTGGAAAATGTGGATGCGCCCCATGCGGTGATGGAGGGTATCCGGAACGGCGTGTATTGAAAGCTTTCGCAGCGCCGCACAACGGCAAAACCTTGCGCGGGCAGGGCAGGTGGGTCCATCTGGCGGGCCAATGGACGGGATAGACCCTTTGAACTTTATGCCATTCCCGCTATACCCTCTATAGCGTTTCGAGTTAAACCCGAAACGCTGTAAAATATCGCCCCAACCTGCGAGCCGCCGATGACCACCTTAACCAATGCCCGCCTGATAGACCCGGAAGCCGGAACCGTAACCCTTGGCGGGGTGCGGATCGAAAACGGTATGATTGCCGAGATCCTGCCTGAAGGGGCGGCTGGCATGGATTGCGGTGGTAAATACCTTGCGCCGGGGATCATTGATATCGGGGTCAAAATCGGCGAGCCGGGCGAGCGGCACAAAGAAAGCTTTCGCACCGCAGGGCGCTCGGCAGCGGCGGGGGGCATAACCACA
>WFUK01000039.1 GCA_015485015.1 Paracoccaceae bacterium
CTCGACGATATCGGGAAGGTCAAAGCCGCGAACCGGCATATTGCCCATAAAATCCGGCAGGGTGATATTTTGCAGATCAACGCCGAGACGATAGCGGGTGGGGGTGGCTTCATCTTGGAAAAGCGCGGCATTCAGGGTGGAAATCATCGCATCCTGGCCGGTAGGGCCGGAAAGCGCGATCGCTTCGCCCTCTAGCTGGAGCCGCGATAGCGGCAGATCGCTTGTGGGCGAAAGCACAAGGCTGGCCAGCAGCAATTCGGCGTTAAAGCTGAAATCCCCCTCGGGGGTTTGCAGCATTTGCTCGCCGGGCCATGCGAGGATAACGTGGTTGGGCTTATAGGATAGCGCTTTGATCTGGAAGCTCTCCCCCGCCCAGCCCCATTGCCGATCGGGGCTTTGAAAACGAAAATCGGTGAGGGTGGTATCAAAGCGATTGGGATAGCCGATGATGGACAGCTCTTGGCTTTCCGATACCCAGCCCATGATGCGACTATTTTCCAACAATCCGGAAAAAAGCTCTTTTTGCGCCCTATAGCCGACATACCAATAGCCGCTCCACAGCGTGGCCATCAGCATTAGTAGCTTAAACATCCATTTCATTTTCGGCTCCCCCTTGGCTTTGGGATGCTATATCACAGCTTTGAGCATGCGGAAGGTAAAAACGGAGATGGCGATGTATCGGGACGGATTATGGGTGTTTGGCTATGGGTCGTTGATCTGGAATCCGGGCTTTGAATATGCGCAAAAGGAATTGGCCGAGCTGCGCGGCTTTCGGCGCGGGTTTTGCATGTGGTCGGTGCATTATCGCGGCACGGCAGAGGCCCCTGGGCTGGTATTGGCGCTGGATGCGGCGGCTTCGGAAAGCTGCCACGGGGTGGCGTATTTTATCCCTGCGCCAAGCGCTCAAGCGGCGCATGAATATTTGCGGGCGCGGGAGCTGGTATCGGCGGCTTATGTTGAAGGGATACACGAGGTCGCTTTGCAGAGCGGTAAGCGGGTGCGGGCGCTGTGCTATATTGTGGATCCGGCGCATGAGCAATATGCGGGCGGGCTATCTCTGGAGGCGCAGGCGCAGGTGATCGCCCGTGCCACGGGCAGCGCGGGGCCGAACCATGAATATCTGGAAAACACCGCCGCACATCTTTCCGAGCTGGGCATTGCGGATTCGCATTTGGAAAGCCTGCATCAGCTGGTTTGCAAGAAGCGCTAGTTGCTGCGGCTGTTCAGGTATTCGGTGACGATCCCGAACCATTCGCCAGAGGCCAGAATTTGCTGCAATCCGGCATCTGCCACTTCCAGCACCCGCATGGCCTCGGGGTTGTTACGATAAGCGACGGCGTGAATGGTGGTTTTCTGGGCAAAGGCGGCGATGTCGCTGACTTCGCCATTTTCCGGCGTGTAAAATGTGTTGAAGCTTTGATAATCAGCCAAAATCACATCAAATTCACCCGCGTTCAGCCCGGCCATACAGGTGTTGAAATCAGAAAGGTAGGATATATTGTCGGTCACAAAGAAGATCCCGTTTTTGCGCAGTAGATCGTCATTATGAAACCCGGGAATGCAGATCGATTTTTGTGAAAAATCACTAATGATATCGGTCGAGACAAGCGGATCATCGGCGCGGGCAAACAGGCCAAGGGTGATCTCGTATAGCGGACTGGAAAAGGCAAATCCGGCGCATAATTCACCGGATACATCGGAAAGCGTTTCGGGCCGCGTGCAATCGGGCCGGATCCAGGGAAAGCTTAAGAGCGCCGCATAATCGGCGGCTGCGGTTTCCAGCACGCCAGAGGCGGCTTCGGTATTATCAAGGTTTAGCCCGTCGCGATATCCGGCTTTGCGCAGGGCGGCACCCAGAATGTCAGGGATAATGCCGCTGCCATCGCGGCCCAGAAAGGGCGAGCCGCCAAGCTTGGCCAAAAAGCGCGGAGCAGGGGCGTTTACAACCGTTGGCTCGATCACCGATAAAAAGCTGGCCGAAAGCGGCATTTGCAGATTATCTCGGCAGGGGATGGCCAATTCCATACCGATTTCGATGGTATTGGCATCCGGGCCGATTATGGCTTGATTGGCTTCATAAAGAATAGGCGAAAAATCGCGCGCACCATAATATCGCTCGGCAATCAGGCGCAGGGTGTCGCCGCGCATCACGGTATATTGGTCACAATCCTCGGCGGCGCTTGCAGCCCCGAACGATAGGAAAACGATGCTAAGGGCATAAAAAGCCGCATATTTAAACATAACACACCAGAGAAACGATTATACTACACCGCAATTCTACCGCAAATGAGGTAAAATAACAATTAAGAATTTCGCGGCTTGGCTCGCAGGCTCATCCCGAAGGCTTCTGTGATGATTACCCATTGCCCGATTTCGGGTTCGGGGCCGTTTTCCCATGTGGCTGGCCATAGCACCCCGTCGATCTCCACCTTGCCCTGCGGTCCCGAAACGGTCAGCACTTTGGCATCCCGCCCGACCATGCTTTGCCCGCGCGCATTCAGCACGGCAGCCGGTTCGTCTTGCTCGACTCGCGCCATAAGCGCCCGTCCGCCAAATAACAGCGCAATGGAAAGACCGGCGAATAACGCGATCAGGGCCTGCCCCGAAAACCCCGGAAAAAGCCACGCCACAACCGCCATCACCATAGCCGCCAAGCCCGGCCAGACCAGCACAAAGGAGGGCGCCAGTATTTCAAGCGCGATCAGCAAAATGCCGAGCGCCAGCCACATCCAGGGGCTGGCTTCCGATATCCATGTGAAAAAATCCATGATCTATTTATCTTTTCCGGTTACGGCTTTGGCAATATCGGCGATCCCCGCGATCGAGCCAAGCAGGCCGGTGGCCTCCAGCGGGATCATCACGGTTTTGGCATTGGGCGAGGCGGCAACATCGCGCAGCGCTTCGGTGTATTTATTGGCGACAAAATAGTTGATCGCCTGAATATCCCCTTCGGCAATGGCTTTTGATACCATTTCGGTGGCTTTGGCCTCGGCTTCGGCACCGCGCTCGCGGGCTTCAGCGTCCAGAAATGCCGCCTCGCGCCGCCCTTCGGCTTCGCGGATCTGCGCCTCGCGCTCGCCCTCGGCTTTTAGAATGGCAGATTGCTTTTGTCCTTCGGCTTGCAAAATATCGGCCCGCTTGGTGCGCTCGGCCTTCATTTGCCGCGCCATCGCTTCGTTAATATCAGGCGGCGGCGCAAGGTCCTTGATCTCGACGCGGGTCACCTTCACCCCCCAGCTATGGGAGGCCTCGTCGATCACGCTCAGCAGTTTGGAATTGATGGCATCGCGGTTGGAGAGGCTTTCATCCAGATCCATCGAGCCGATCACCGAGCGGATATTGGTCATGGAAAGGTTGCGCAAAGCCCGCTCGAGATCACGAACCTCATAGGCGGCTTGCGCGGCATCTACCACCTGATAAAACGCAATCGCATCTGCCAAAACCATGGCATTATCTTTGGTGATCACCTCTTGGGAGTTCACATCCAGCACGGTTTCCATCATGTTGATTTTCGCGCCGACCTTATCCACCACCGGCACCAAAAAGCGCAGGCCGGGGGCCAGAGTGCGGGTATAGCGGCCAAAGCGCTCCACGGTCCATTCTTCGCCTTGCGGCACGGTTTTTACCGTCATCCAGATCAGGATAATGGCAAAAACCAATAGGGCGATGGCCGGCGCGCCGGTCGTTCCGAGCAGATCAATAAAGTCGTTCATAATATCTCCTAAAGCGGGAATTAATAATTATCCTGATACATATAGGCGCTATCTCGCCTGAATTGAAGGGTTTTTCCGCATCAAGGTCGGGATTTGGCTGGCAACTTGCGCCGTTGGGTGTAGTATTCGGCCATAATCTAATTTGAAAGCCAATAAGCCGCATGAAGCTTGTCATCGATTCCAAACGCGAGCCTGCGTTTACCCGCCCCAAACGCCAAGCCTTTATTATGGCGGTTATTTTGGGCCTTGTTCTTTTGGGCGCGTTTGTCGCCTTTCCTTCAATGTCGCAGATATTTCTGGTCTCGCCCTACCTGAACGGCGTGATTGTCGCGGTATTTGCCATCGGTGTATTGGCCTGTTTTTGGCAAATATTGTCGATCATGGTGGCGGTGCGCTGGATCAAGGGCTTTGTGCTTGATCGCCCGGGCCATGAGTTCATCCGCTCGCCGCGCATTTTGGCCACGCTCGAAGCCCTGCTGCGCGATAGCCGCGCCCGCAAATCGCTGACCTCGGCCTCTAGCCGCTCGATCCTTGATTCGGTTGGCACGCGGCTGGACGAGCTGCGCGATATAACCCGTTATATCGCCAGCTTGCTGATTTTCCTTGGCCTGCTCGGCACATTTTATGGTCTCGCCACCACGGTGCCGGCGGTGGTCGATACCATCCGCTCCCTGGCCCCGCAAGAAGGGCAAGCTGCCTCGGAAGTGTTCAAAAACCTGATGTCGGGGCTGGAAGACCAGCTTGGCGGCATGGGCACGGCCTTTGCCTCCTCGCTCTTGGGTCTGGCCGGCTCTTTGGTGGTGGGCTTGCTGGAGCTTTTCGCCTCGCACGGGCAAAACCGGTTTTATATGGAGCTGGAAGAATGGCTCTCCTCGATCACCACCTTGAGCCTGGTCGGGGATGGCGATGGCGGTGTCGGCGGCAATGACCTTTCGGCGCTATACGGCTTTATGGAGCAAACCGCGCTGCAAATTGAAACCCTGAAAGATGTAACGCTTCGGGGCGAAGAATCGCGGCAAAAAACCGATAGCAGCCTGTCGCAACTGGCGCTTTCGGTAAGCGCGCTTACGGAGAATCTATCGGGGAACCGTGGCGGGCCGGGGCTGGATGAAGAGGTTTTCGAGCGCATCGCCAATAACCAGGCCGAAATGACGCGGATCCTGCGCGAGCGCGAAGAAAGCGCCGGCCTGCTCGATAGCGAGGCCCGATCGCGCTTACGGAATATCGATGTGCAGCTTTTGCGGGTGCTGGAGGAAATGTCCTCTGGCCGTCAGGAAAGCCTGAGCGAATTACGCGCCGATTTGGCCAGCTTGGCCCAAAGCATTTTGGCGCTGGCCAATTCAAAGGACCGCTAAATGGCGCTGGGACGACGCGGAAACGGGCAAGCGCCGCCCAATATCTGGCCGGGATTCGTAGATGCGATGACCGCGCTTTTGCTGGTTTTGTTTTTTGTCATCAGCATATTTATGATCGTTCAATTTGTGCTATCCGAAACGATTTCGGATCAGGATAACGAGCTAAGCGCGCTGTCAGAGCAGGTGGCGGGTCTGGCCGATGCGCTGGGGCTGGAGCAATCGGTCTCGCGCGGGCTAAACCGGCAGATCGGCGAATTGAATAGCGCCTTGAGTGATGCCGAAAGCCAAAGCACATCGCAGGCGGCGCTGATCGCAACCCTGACCCGCCAACGCGACAGCCTGCAAATCCAGGCGCAAAGCTCGGCCCAGCGGATCACCGCATTCGAGGCGCAAATGGCGGCCCTGATGGCGCAAAACCGCGCCTTGGACGAGGAGGTGGCGCAAGCCCAAGCTGCCACGATTGCCGAAATGGATGCCAAAGCCGCAACCGAGCTGGCTCTGGCGGCGGCGCGTAGCGAGGTGGATGCACAAGCCGAAGCTGCGCGGCTGGCTGCGGCCCGCACCGAAGCGCTGCGGGCGATGATTGCCGATCTTGAAACCAGCCAGAGCAACAGCGCCCGGCAAATATCGGATATGCAAAACCAGATCGCCAGCGCCACACAGGCGCTCTTTCTGGCCGAAGCCGCCAAGCGCGAAGCCCAAACCAGCGCCACCACCCGCGCCGAGGAGATCATCCGCCTGACCGCCGAGCGCGACGCCGCCCAAAGCCGGCTGGAGATCGCAGAGACCGATCTGGAAGAGGCCACCGGTGCATTGGGGGCCAGTCGCAGCGAGCAAATGTCGCAAGCCGTGGCCCTGCGCAACCAGATATCCGCCCTGACAGAGGCTCGCCGCGTGCTGGAGCAAGACCTGAACGCCGAGCAAATGGCGCGAATCGCGGTGTTGCAGCAATTATCGGAGGCGCAGGATCAAGCCAGCCAGACCGAAGCCGAAAAAGCCCGCCTGCAAGCGCTGCTGGCTGACCGCGACAACGCCATCGCCGCCGCCGAGCTTACCTTGGCCGAGCGCGCCGCCGCCCTTAGCGAAGCCGAGCGCGGGCAGCTGGCCGAAGCCGCCGCCGCCGAAGCCCTGCGCGCCCGCCTCGCCAATGCGGATACCGAGCTAACCGCCATGACCCTTGCTTTGGAGGCCGAGCGCCAGCGCGCCGAAGACAGCCTGACCCAGCTCGCCGCCTTGCGCGCCGCCCAGCGCGAGGTCTCGGCGCTGGATGCCGATAACGCCCAGACCATTGCCAATCAGCAAATCGCCATTGCCGAAGCCCGGCGGCTGCTGGATCAGGAGAAATCCCAATCCGCCGATGCGCAGCGGCAAATAGAATTGCTCAATCAGCAAACCGCCGCTTTGCGTCAGGAGCTAAACCAGCTGCAAGGCCTGCTGGATGCCTCGGCCGAGGCCGATAGCGAAGCGCAAATCCGCATCGAAACCCTCGGGGCGGATCTCAATACCGCGCTGGCCCGCGTCGCCGTTGAGGCCCGGGCCCGCGCCGCCGCAGAAAACCGCGAAAACCAGTTGCTGGCCGCCGAGGCCGCCAGGCTCGAGGCCGAAGCCCGTGACCTGCGCTCGTTCCGCTCGGAGTTTTTCGGGCGCATGCGAGAGGTGCTGGGCGGGCGCGAAGAGCTGCAAATCGTCGGCGATCGTTTTGTGTTTTCTTCCGAAGTGCTATTCGCGCCGGGCGCCGCAGCGCTCGGGCATGAGGGCGAAAAACAGCTTGCCGAACTCGCGAAGGTGATCCGCGAGCTGGAAGCGGAAATCCCTCCCGAAATCAACTGGATTTTGCAAATCGAGGGCCATACCGACGCGACCGGCAACGCCAATGACAACTGGGCGCTATCCCAGGCGCGGGCGCTATCGGTGCTGCGCTATTTTATCGATGTGGAAAACCTGCCGCCAGAGCATCTGTCTGCCGCCGGATTCGGGGAATTCCAGCCCATTGCCGAGGGCGATAGCCCCGAGGCC
>WFUK01000040.1 GCA_015485015.1 Paracoccaceae bacterium
CGGGCCTATTCGATTGCCTCGCCCAATTGGGCCGACGAACTGGAGTTTTATTCGATCAAGGTGGCGGATGGGCCGCTAACCTCGCGGTTGCAGCACTTGAAGGTGGGCGAGGATATATTGATTCGGCCCAAACCTGTCGGCACCTTGGTGCATGATGCGCTGGTGCCGGGCAAACGGCTGATTATGTTTTCCACCGGCACCGGCATTGCGCCTTTTGCCAGCGTAATGCGCGATCCCGAAACCTATGAGAAATTCGACGAGGTGATTCTGACGCAAACCTGCCGCGAGGTGCGAGAGCTGGATTATGGCAAAAGCCTGATGGCCGAAATTGCGTCTGACGAGCTGTTGCAAGAGGTAGTGGGCGAAAAGCTGCGCTTTATCTGCACCACCACGCGGGAAGAAAGCGAAGAGATGGGCCGGATGACAGACTGGCTGCGCGATGGTCGCTTTGAAGCCGCAACCAGCGCGGCGCTAAACCCCGAAACCGACCGTGTGATGATTTGTGGCTCGATGGAAATGCTGGCCGAGCATAAAGAGATATGCCTCGCCGCAGGCATGGAGGAAGGCTCCAATAGCGAGCCGGGGCAATTTGTGATCGAGAAAGCCTTTGTGGATTAGGTAGGGTGGGGTTTTACTCCACCCCCCATTGCTGCGCGAAGGCCATGCACCTATGAGGCGTCGGCCTCGATTTGCAATGCGGTGCGCTCGGCTTGCGCGTTGCGCTCGCGATCGGTCCATGTGGATTTGATGAAAGCCCAGACATCGTCGATCTGGTCATCGGTCAGCACATCGCCAAAGGCCGGCATGCCGCTTTTGAAATCGGTTATGCCGAGGTCTTCCATCGCTTGCTGGCCGCCTACTTTTGTATAGTTCAGCAGCATGGCGTCATCGTGGTGCCATGTGTGGCCCTCCACACTATGGGGCGGGGCGGGGAAGGAGCCATCTTCATTGGCGATGCGCCAGTTTTCCTGGCCCTCCAGATTAACCCCGTGGCAGCTGGCGCAGCTATTGGCATAAATCACCTGCCCGCGCACCTGCTGCTCGGCGACGGGATCAAATTTCATCTGGCTCATGCTGAGCAGCAGCGCCACCCCGAGGCCAATGACCGCGGCAAATGCAAAAAATATTTTCATGTTGTGACCCTTACCCAAGTTATCATTCCGGCTGCCTGATGCGATAGCATATGGCAATGGAAAACCCAATCCCCTGGATTGCTGGCGGTAAATGCAATTTCGCGGGTTTCTTGCCGCTCGATCAGAATGGTGTCGAGCAGCGGACCAAAGCTGCCATCGGCCATAATTTCCTGAAAATGCGCGCCGTGCAGGTGCATGGCATGGGCAAAGGCGGTATCATTGATGATCGGGATGCGCAGGGTTTCCCCCAGCGCCACCTCGGCCAAGGCCTCGTCCGGCAGGCCCGCCACGCCGTTTAGCGTCCAGATCTGGCCATTTTGAATCAGCTCTTCCGCTGACATACTCTTTCCCTTGTATATGCCGGTTTCCAACCCGCCCATGGCACCGCCTTCCATATTGAGCGGCATGGATTGCGCGCCCTCGATATTGGTCAGGCGCTGGATAGGGTTGGCGGGCAATGGCAATATTTCACCGCGCGGCATCAGGCTGGCTTGGCCGGAAATATCAAAGCTGGCCAGCGCGATATTTTGCTCGCGGCCAATAAAACCGATCATCGCCGGCTCGCCGGTGGCACCGGTGATATCCACGATCACATCGGCGCGCTGCGCGGGGCCAAGCGTCAGCATTTCGGCGGGGGTTGGCTCGTCCAGCGGCATGCCGTCCAGCGCGACCACCATGCCCTCCATCCCCACCATAGCCAGCCGCATCACGCGGTCTGTGGCGACGCAGATAAACCGCAGCCGCAGCCGCTGGTTTTGCTTTACCTCGCTCAAGGCAGGATTAAGGCTGGCCTTCAGGAAATTTCCCAACCGGCCCGCATGGGACCAATCATGGATCTGGCTGAAATCCGGATCGATCTGTGCGTCTTCGCCCAGCCGCCAATCATCAACCACCACGGTAATATCATGGTCCACCTCGGGGGCGTTTGCCTCCTCAACGATCAAGGCCCCGTAAAGCCCGCGCGAGATTTGCTCGGTGGTATTGTAATGGGAGTGATACCAATAGGTGCCGGCATCCGGCACCTCGAAATCATAAAGGAATTCACCACCCGGCTGCACCGCATCCTGCGTCACCCCCGGCACCCCGTCCATGGCATTTTCGATGCGAATACCGTGCCAGTGAATGGTGGTGGGTTCTTCCAGGGCGTTTACCAGCCTGCGCCGGATGCGCGCCCCTTGCGCCACCCGGATTTCAGGGCCGGGCACGCCGCCATTATAGCCCCAAACCTGGGTTTCAGGGTAGTCTCCGGGCACCAGCGAAACGGCGCTCGGGCGGGCCTCCAGCACCTCGACATCTTCATTGGCAAAGCTGATTTTGGGCATCACAGCCAGCGCAGAAGCGCTCGCCAGTAAAGATCGCCGGGTGAGTTTCATATTGGGTCGCTCCGCAGTTAGGCATTTCAGGAAAGCTATGTAGCCCGCAGGCCGGTTTCAATGATTTGTATCAAAGAAATGGATCAGGTCTGCATTTCCTTGGTGGCGGTTAGTTTCAGATCGGGGTAATCGCGCTCCACACGGTCGATATCCCATTGTAAACGTGTCAAAAACACCGGATCCCC
>WFUK01000041.1 GCA_015485015.1 Paracoccaceae bacterium
CCCGATATGAAAACCTCTCCCTTCTGGTGGGAATTTCCAAGCTGGGAAAACCGCCCGCAAGCCATCCCGAGCCTTCCGGCCAAGGTAGATGTCGCCATCATCGGCGCGGGTTATACCGGGCTGAACGCCGCGCTGGTGCTGGCCCGCGCGGGGCTGAATGTCGCGGTATTTGAAGCGCAGAAATTCGGCGCGGGGGCCAGCGCGCGCAATGGCGGCATGGTGGGGCCAAGCTTTCACAAGCTCGGCGTGTCTGGCATGCGCCGCCAATTTGGCGAAGCGATTGCCAATGGCATTCTGGTAGAGAGCATCGGCTTTGTAGACCGGCTCGAAGCCTTCCTGAAGTCCGAAAACATCGAGGCGGATTTCAAACGCACCGGCAGGCTTTTAGGTGCGCGCAGGCCAGCTGATCTGGAGCGCTATCGCAAAATGCTGGATACCCTGCAAAACGCATGCAACGTGCAGGGCCATATCGTGGCCAAGCCAGATATGCGCGGCGAAATTGGCTCGGATCACTATGTCGGCGGGCTTGTTTTCCCCACCGATGGCGGCCTGAACCCCGCGAAATATCTGGCGGGCTTGGCCCGGCGGGTGCAAGAAGCCGGTGCGGTGATCTATCCCGAAACCCCGGTTGAGGCGCTGTCTCGGGATAGCACAGGCCACAGGCTCGGCACGCCGCGCGGCACGGTGCTGGCCGATGAGGTCGCGATCTGCACCAATGGCTATACCGGCAAACAGTTCGGGGCTTTTCACCGCCGGATATTGCCGCTGCGCAGTGCGATTCTCGCCACCGAAGAGCTACCCGCCGCGCAAATGGCCGAGCTTATGCCCAAGCAGCGGATGTATGGCGATAGCCGCCGCCTCGTCGCCTATTACCGCCCCTCGCCCGATGGAAAACGCCTGCTTTTTGGCGGCCGCGCCGTGGGCCTGACCGAGCGCCCCGCCGCCAACGAGCGCTTGCTGCGCCATATGATGCTGGAGGTTTTTCCCCAACTCAAAGCCACGCCAACCACCCATATCTGGTCCGGCCTTGTGGCCTATAGCTTCAGCCACGCGCCCCATATTGGCAAGCTCGACGGCTTGCATTTCGCCATGGGGTATGTTGGCTCCGGCGTGGCGCGGGCCAGCTATTTTGGCACCAAGCTTGGTCATAAAATTCTGGGGAATGAAGAAGCGGGCCGCACCTCTTTTGACGAACTCACCTTCAAAACCAAGCCGCTTTATACAGGCAACCCGTGGTTTATGCCCAGCCTCGTGCGCCGGCAAAGCCTGCTCGATCGATTCAAGCTATAAAAAAAGCCGCCCCATTCGGAGCGGCTTTCTTTTGGCAAAAGGTATGGAATTAAAATCCAAGGCCTTCGTATTTTTTCTTAAACTTGGAAACACGGCCGCCGGTATCCAGCAGGCGATGGCCGCCGCCGGTCCAGGCAGGGTGAACCGTTGGGTCAATGTCCAGCACCAAGGTTTCGCCCGGCTTGCCATAGGTCGAAAAGGTTTTGTATTCGGTGCCATCGGTCATTTTAACCGTGATCTCGTGATATTCGGGGTGGATGTCAGCTTTCATCGGCTTATCCCTTCTCTTTCAGCGGCTTATAGTTGGTATCCTCGGCAATACGCGCGGATTTACCACGACGATCACGAAGATAATAAAGCTTGGCACGACGCACACGGCCACGGCGAACCACGGTGATGCTTTCGATATTTGGCGAGTGGAGCGGGAATACGCGCTCAACGCCCTCACCAAAGGAGATTTTGCGAACGGTAAACGCCGCAGCAATGCCGCTGCCGCCTTTGCGCGCAATGCAAACGCCTTCGTAGTTTTGCACACGGGAGCGGGTGCCCTCGGTCACTTTATAGCCTACGCGGATGGTGTCGCCGGCCTTGAAATCCGGAATCTCTGCGCCCAGCGCAGCGATCTGCTCGGCCTCGAGCTGTTCAATGATATTCATCACATTTCCTTTGCTCACCTTTGCGGTGAAGTTGCCTGCGTCCGAGAGCTCTCGGTCTTCCACCGAGTCCGCATATGCGCTCGCCAGAGGTCGGGACGACATTAGTTCGGGGCGTTTCAGCGTTATTTTTATAGCTGCAATGCCAGATGGAGGGAGAACCCCAAGGGCGGTGCAGCCGATAAAACCGAGCAGCCTGTTGCCATTATCCCCCTCATACACACGAATCGCGGCAGTCAGAGGGACAGCAACCAGCGCGATATACTGTGAATGCGGTCTGTATTCAAGGCCTGTTAATTTGCCTCACCTAAAAACCTGAGCATTTCGAGTCAGAGTATTTTGCCTTACCTTTTTCTGTCCGGAAGAAAGCGCTAAAACAATGACCGTAAATAAACTTATCGGCCCACGACATATTTTAGCCGGAAAGAACAACGAAAGATTGATGCAACGGAAAAGCAGCGACTGTTGGGGCGCTACAATCCTAAAATCCCAATTAAATTGTATTTGGTCAATGTGTGGTGGCGGAGACGAAGGGATTCGAACCCTCGATACCGTTCCCGGTATAC
>WFUK01000042.1 GCA_015485015.1 Paracoccaceae bacterium
GCGGCAGGTGATGCTCTATGGTTCCAAGGGGGTCGAGATCAAATTCCGCTATGACGAGGGCGGGCGGGTATATGAGGTGACGCGGCCGTTTGAAGGGGTGATCCCGAATATGGAGCGGCGATACCGCGAGACCGATAGCAACTGGATTCGCGAGGAATTCGAGCGCTACCAGAACACCAAGCATTGCGAGGCCTGTGATGGGTATCGGCTAAAGCCCGAGGCCTTGGCGGTGAAAATTGCGGGGCTACATGCGGGGCAGGTGGTGCAGCTTTCCATTCAGGAGGCGCTGGATTGGGTGGAAAGCGTGCCGGCCAAGCTCGGCAAACAGAAAAACCAGATCGCGGCGGCGATCCTGAAGGAAATCCGCGAGCGGCTCGGGTTTCTCGTTAATGTCGGCTTGAATTACCTGACGCTGGCGCGGGCTTCCGGCACGCTATCTGGCGGGGAAAGCCAGCGAATTCGGCTGGCCAGCCAGATCGGCTCGGGGCTGACGGGCGTGCTTTATGTGCTGGACGAGCCAAGCATCGGGCTGCACCAGCGCGATAATGGCCGCCTGCTGACCACCCTGAAAAATCTGCGCGACCAAGGCAATTCGGTGCTGGTGGTCGAGCATGACGAGGAAGCGATTCGCGAGGCCGACCATGTGCTGGATATCGGCCCGGGTGCGGGCATTCATGGTGGCGAGATCATCGCCCAAGGCACGCCAGCAGAGATTGAAGCCTGCGAAGCCTCGATCACGGGGCAATATCTGACCGGCAAGCGTCGCATCGAGGTGCCGCTGGAGCGGCGCAAGGGCAATGGCAAAAAGCTGGTGGTGAAGGAAGCCACGGGGAATAACCTGAAAGGCGTGACCGCCAGCTGTCCGCGCGGCACATTTACCTGCGTCACCGGCGTATCGGGGGGCGGGAAATCTACGCTTACCATCGAAACCCTGTTCAAAACCGCCTCCATGCGGCTCAATCGCGCACGGCAAATTCCGGCCCCGTGCAAGGCAATTACCGGCCTTGAATATCTCGATAAGGTGATCGATATCGACCAGCGCGCCATTGGCCGCACCCCGCGCTCCAACCCGGCCACTTATACCGGCGCTTTCACCCCGATCCGGGATTGGTTTGCCGGCCTGCCGGAATCCCGCACCCGTGGCTATAAGGCGGGGCGCTTTAGCTTTAATGTCAAAGGCGGGCGCTGCGAGGCCTGCAAGGGCGACGGGGTGATCAAGATCGAAATGCACTTCCTGCCCGATGTCTATGTGGAATGCGAAAGCTGCAAAGGCGCGCGGTTTAACCGCGAAACGCTGGAGATTCATTTCAAGGGCAAAAGCATTGCCGATGTGCTGGATATGACGGTAGAGGAAGCGGCGGAATTTTTCCGCGCCGTGCCGAGCATTCGCGATAAAATGACCGCGCTTTTGCGGGTTGGCCTTGGCTATATCAAGGTCGGTCAGCAGGCGACCACGCTTTCGGGCGGCGAGGCGCAGCGGGTGAAATTGTCAAAGGAACTGGCCAAGAGATCGACCGGACGCACGCTGTATATTCTGGACGAACCCACCACGGGCCTGCATTTTGAGGATGTCAGAAAGCTGCTGGAGGTGCTGCATGAATTGGTGGATCAGGGCAATACCGTGGTGGTGATCGAGCATAATCTCGACGTGATCAAAACCGCCGATTATGTGATTGATATCGGTCCCGAGGGCGGCGATGGCGGCGGCGAGATCATCGCCACCGGCACGCCCGAGGATATTGCCAAAGCCAAAGACAGCCATACAGGGTTTTACCTGAAGGACATGCTGTAGCAGCTAGATATATTTGCTGGCGATCTTGCGGGCAAAGGGCTTCATCCGTTCGCCATGCTTGGCCAAAAACACCCGCACGCGGTCGGCGTCGTGCTTGGAAAGATCGCGCAGCCACCAGCCGACGGCTTTTTGCATAAACCAGTCATGATCATCCACATAGCGCGCCGCCCAGCCCAGAATACGCTCGCGGGCTTTGGTTTGCTCGGGGGATAGGTGGTTGAGCTTGGCCCAGGGCAGGGTGATGACCAAAGCGGCGCGGCGCTGCCACATGTTTTTGGCATGGGTCCAGCTTTCGACCTCGTCCAACCGCTTGGGCTGCACCACGAGGCGCTTGCTACCCGCCGAGCAGGCATGATCCGAAATCGCCCAGCTATCAAAATCAGCGGCCCAAGAGGAAATAAGCGCCCAAACGGCATCATCCTCGGCGATCCGCGCCTGCAATAACAGCTTGCTGGCCGCAATCCGCGCCTCGAAAATATCGGATTTCCATAACGAATCCGCCAGTGCCACGCGGGATTCGATGTCCATTTCGGCGCGCCAGCCTTTAACCAGCTCGTCTATTTGCGGGTTTGCCACCCCCAGCACTTCGCGGGTTTGCTTATGATAAGCGGTCATTTCGGCGGCTTTATCAGCCTCACCCAAAGCGCGCAGCTGGTTGATTTCGTTCATTTCTTTTTTGCCCTCAGCATATCCATCAGCCGCTTGCCCCGGCCCGTTTTGTTCACCTGCGCGGTGCGCGCCAGCACCAGATCGCCCGCAGGCACATCTTTTGTCACCACAGAGCCGGTGCCGATCAGGGCGTCATCGCCGATATTCACCGGCGATACAAGCGCCGAATTGGAGCCGATAAAAACCCGCTCGCCAAGCGTGCTATGATGCTTGAACACCCCGTCATAATTGCAAAAAATAACCCCCGCCCCGATATTGCTTCCGGCCCCGATTTCCGCATCGCCGACATAGGAAAGATGGTTGACCTTGGCGCGCTTGCCGATCACGGCGTTTTTGATTTCAACAAAATTCCCGACCTTGCCAAAAGCGCCAATTTCCGCCCCCGGACGCAAGCGGGCATAGGGACCAACCACCGCGCCCTCGGAAACATGGCAGCCCTCAAGATGGCTGAACGCTTTGATATGAGCGTTATTCTCGACGGTTACCCCCGGTCCGAAATATACATTCGGCTCGATCTCCACATCGCTGCCGATCTGGGTATCAAGGGCGAAAAATACCGTTTCCGGTGCCACCAGCGTGGTGCCGTTCTCCATCGCCCGCTGCCGCGCATTGCTCTGAAAAACCGCTTCGGCGGTGGCAAGCTGCACGCGGGAATTAACGCTGGTAGCCTCGGCCTCGTCACAGATAACGGCGGTGCAGGCCAGCCCGGCTTTATTGGCGATTTCGACAATATCCGTCAAATATACTTCGCCATTGGCATTATCCGCGCCGACCTGCTCCAGCAAAGTGAAAAGCCGGGGGGCAGCCGCCGCAATCGCTCCGAGATTGCACATCGTGATTTCTTTTTGCACCGCTGTGCAATCGTTATGTTCGACAATGGCTTTCAGGGTGTCGCCATCCATAATCAGGCGTCCGTATCCGCTCGGGTTGGCGGTGCTAAAGCCAACAACCACGACATCAAACCCCTCCCTGCGCTTTTCCAAAACCCGCAAAATGGTCTCGGCGCTCAGAAAAGGACCGTCGCCATATAGCAC
>WFUK01000043.1 GCA_015485015.1 Paracoccaceae bacterium
AATTCCTGTTCTTCTGCGCTCACGTTGGCTCTCCGGTTTGGTTCAGCCGCTTATAGGGGCAAGCGGCGCTTATGAAAAGCGCGAATATGGCGGGAAAAGCAAGGCGTTGCCGATCCTAACGCTGCGCAGCGCGGCGCAAGGCGGCCCGCATCGCGCGGGCGCGGGCAGGGTCCAGCACCGGCCCGCGCAGGGCGGCAGCCCGAACGCGAAGCGCGGCGGCCTGGGCGGCAAGGCTGCGACCATCGGCCACCACAACCAGCGGCGAGAGCGGGGCGAATGCCCCCAGCGGCACCAGCTCCAGCCATTCCAGCCCTGCGATCCGATCCGGCACCTGCGAGCGAAAATCGCGCAGATCATCATTGATCGAGCAAGCACCAAGGGCCAGCCCCACCAGAAGGAAAATGATATTTTTGCCGCGCACCGGTGATTTACCCTTGAAAAAGTTGTCGTTGCGGCATCAGATGTAGCGGGTCGGCCTAGCTGGCGCAAGCACTCACGGAGAACCCCAGATTGCCCGAAACACCTCAAGATCTTGAAGAATTGGCCGAGCAGGGTGCCAAATCGTTGCAAAACCTCTCCGATATTGCCGAGCTTTCGCTCAAGGTCTGGCAAGCGGCGCTGGCGGGGCAAAACGATAGCGCCTCGCCCAATAAGGCGCTGGAGGAGATGAACAAGGCGCTGTGGTCCTCGCCCGATAAGCTGGCGCAAGCGACGCAGGAATATTGGCTGGCCCAGCAAAATATATGGCTCGATACCCTGAGCCGCTGGCAGGATGGCACCCCGCCCGTGCCCGATGGCCGTGGTGGCAAGCGTTTTGCCCATGCGGGCTGGAGCGAAAATGCGCTGTTTGACTATGTGAAAAACGCTTATCTGGTTACCTCGGACTGGCTGCAAAATCAGGTGGCCGATGCCGAGGGCCTATCGGATACCGAGCGCAAAAAGCTGGAATTTTACACCCGAAATTACGTGGAATCGATCCACCCCGCCAATTTCTTTGCGCTTAATCCCGAGGTGCTGGAAGCCACCGCCGCGCAAAACGGCGAGAATCTCGTGCGCGGGTTATCGATGATGCTGGAGGATATCGAGCGCGGCGATGGCAAGCTTTTGATCCGGCAAACCGATATGGATGCTTTCGAGGTGGGCCGCGATATGGCGATCACACCGGGCAAGGTGATCTGGGAAAACAACGTGTTGCAGCTTATTCAATATGCGCCAACCACCGAAAAGGTATTTGCCAAACCGCTGCTTTTTGTGCCGCCATGGATCAATAAATTCTATATTCTGGACCTGAACCAGAAGAAATCGTTGATGAAATATCTGGTGGCGCAGGGGTTTACCGTGTTTATCGTGTCTTGGGTGAATCCAACCTCGGCCCAGCGTGATGAAACATGGGATAGCTATGCGGCGGCGGTGCTGGAGGCGGTCGAGGTGGCGCTGAAGGCCAGCAAGCAAAAAAGCCTGAATATTGGCGGCTATTGCGTGGGTGGCACCTTGCTTGGCTCGCTGGCGGCCTATATGGGCAAAACCGGCGATAAGCGGCTGGCTTCGGCGACGTTTTTCACCAGCCAGTTTGAATTTTCCGATGCGGGCGAGCTGCAAATCTTTGCCGATGAAGAAACGCTGGCCGATCTTGAAACGCAAATGCCGGACGGCTATTTGCCGGCCCAAACCATGGCCAGCGCCTTTAATATGCTGCGGGCGAATGATCTGATCTGGTCATATGTGGTTAATAATTACCTGCTGGGCAAGGAGCCGTTTCCGTTTGATCTGCTCTATTGGAACGCCGACAGCACCGGCATGCCCGCCAAGTTGCATCTCTATTATCTGCGGCGGTTTTATATGGAAAACGCTTTTGCCAAGGGTGATTTTATGATGATGGGCACGGCGATCGGGACCGATGATATCCACATCCCGCTTTATCATCTGGCGACAAAAGAAGACCATATCGCGCCAGCGGATTCTGTGTTTCGCGGCGCCAAAATGCTGAAAAACGCGCAGTCGCGGTTTGTGCTATCCGGCTCGGGCCATATCGCGGGGGTGATTAATCCGCCAGCCGCCAATAAATACCAGTTCTGGACCGGCGATATGCAGGCGGCTGAAGATTTGGCCGATTGGCTGCCTGAGGCAACAGAAACCGAGGGCAGTTGGTGGGGCGACTGGGTGCGCTGGCTGAAAAAACACAGCGGCAAGAAGGTTATGGCGCGAGAGGCGGGGCAGGGCACTGGCATTATCGAGGACGCGCCGGGGCGCTATGTGCGGGATCGGTTTGATCTTCGTTAAGGGTTTTGCTTGCTATTTGAA
>WFUK01000044.1 GCA_015485015.1 Paracoccaceae bacterium
AAATGCTGGCGCGCAAGGCGTTTTTTGCCGAATTCGCGGCGGTGCCGGCGACGCTGGTATTTTATGAAGCGCCGCGAAGGCTGGGCGATAGCCTCGGCGCGATGCTGGAGGTTTTTGGCGATCGGCCTGCCGCCATGTGCCGCGAGCTGACCAAGAAATTCGAGGAGGTAAAACGTGGCACGCTGGCTGAATTAGCCGCGTATTATGCCGAGGTTCCCGCGCCCAAGGGCGAAGCGGTGGTGGTGGTTGGCCCGCCCTTGAAAGCCGCCGCCACCGCCGAGGCGATTGATGCGGCGCTGATCGAAGCGCTCAAGCATAATCGGGTAAAAGACGCCGCTGCCGAGGTCGCCGCCGCCTTTGATCTGCCGCGCAAGCCGCTCTATCAGCGCGCCTTGGAGCTGGGGCAAAAATGAGCGGTGGCACGGCCTATCATAACGGCCTCGCCGCCGAAGATATCGCGCTGCGGGCCTATGAGGCACGGGGCGCACAGCTTTTGGAGCGCCGCTGGAAGCTGCGCGAGGGCGAGATTGATCTGATTGTCGAGCTTGGGGATGTGCTGGTATTTGTCGAGGTCAAAGCCCGCCCGAGCCTCGAACAGGCGCTGGGCGCGCTGGGACCTGCGCAGCAGGCGCGGCTGCTGGATTGTGCCACGCAATATCTGGCGGGGCATGGCGGGCTGGAGCGCGATTGCCGCTTTGACCTGGCGGCGGTGGATCGGCAGGGGCAGGTCGAGATTATCGAAAACGTGCTGGCGGGCTGAAGACCTTTAGGAAAATTTCCCCTTCAGCCGCTCTAGCGCTGAAAGCGGGGAGGGTTCGGGTTCTATTTTCGGTTTTTTCACCGCTGCCTCCGGCTTTTTCTTGCCCGAAGAGGGCCGCGAAGGGTTCAGCCGCAGGGCGATAGCATTAAGGAATTTTGGCCCCTCGCCCATCGCGAGCTGCCCGACACCATCTTCAATGCCGCGCAAAAGATCATCGAGCCATGCCGCTTCGGCTTTGGCAAAATCATGCAGCACATAGCGCGCCACCTTATCCTTATGCCCGGGATGGCCGATGCCAAGCCGCACACGGTGGTATGCCGGCCCGATATGCTGATGCATGGAGCGCAGGCCATTATGCCCCGCATGGCCACCACCGGTTTTGAGCCGCACCTTGCCGGGGGCCAGATCCAGCTCGTCATGAAAAACCGTGATATCTTCGGGGGTGAGCTTATAATAGCGCATCGCCTCGCCGACGGATTGGCCGGAGAGATTCATGAAGGTTTGCGGCTTCAGCAGGGTGATTTTTTCGCTGCCGATCCGCCCCTCGGCCACCAAGCCCTGAAACTTGGGCTTCCAGCCGGAAAACCCGAGGGTGGCTATGCGGTCCAGCGCCATGAAGCCGATATTATGCCGGTTCTGGCTGTATTTTTCCCCGGGATTACCGAGGCCGACAAAAAGCTGCATCAGAGCCTCCGATAAAAAAAGCGCGCCCCGGGGTGGAGCGCGCCATGATTAGCATAAAGATCAACCGAAGTGAATTATTCTTCGGTCGGGGCTTCGGCCGCTTCTTCTTCTGCGCCCTCTTCGTCTTCATCATCCAGCGATACAGTTTTGGAAGCGCCGATATTGGCGATCACAAAGTCACGATCCGTAATCATCGGGCGTGTGCCTTCAGGCAGGGTGATGCTGGACATATGGATGGTATCGCCGATGTCGATATCCGCCAGATCCACTTCGAGGTGGTCAGGAATATCACCCGCCGTCACCTTAAGCTCAACCTCGTTGCGCACCACAACCAGCGTGCCGCCTTTTTTCAGGCCAACCGATTCGTCTTCGTTGAGGAAGGTAACGGGGATCATCAGGTTAATGCGCGATTTCGCGGATAGACGCAGGAAATCAACGTGGATCGGCAGATCGTTTACCACGTTGCGCTGAACGCCACGGCAGATCACGCGCTGCTCTTTGCCATCAATCACAAGGGTCAGAAGCGTGCTGAGGAAGCCGCCGGCTTTCAGCATTTTGAAAAGCTCGTTGAACTTGATGTTAATCGCGATTGGCTCTTCGCCACCGCCATATACAATGCCCGGAACGAGGTTCTCGCGACGTGCTGCGCGGGCGGCCCCCTTGCCGGTTCCTGCGCGGATAGAGGCGTTGAGTATTTTATTCTCGGCCATGATAATTCTCCAATGTTAGGGCGGCGATCCTCCAAGGGTGTAAGCGCCGCGTGAAGACAGGCCTATACGGCAGAATCGCCGGAAAGAAAAGAGCGAATGTCGGGTTTGACCTATGCGCCTAAAAACCATATCGGTATACGCATGTAAACAAACGGGGTTTTGCCATGCCTACCATCACCTGCATCGAAGATCTGCGCATTCTGGCCAAGCGCCGGGTGCCGAAAATGTTTTATGATTATGCCGATAGCGGCTCCTGGAGCGAGGGAACCTACCGCGCCAATAGCAGCGATTTTGACCGCATTCGCTTGCGGCAAAAAGTGGCGGTAAACATGGAGAATCGCACCACGGCGGCGCAGATGCTGGGGCAAGAGGTGGCGATGCCGGTGGCGCTGGCCCCCACGGGCCTAACGGGCATGCAATGCGCCGACGGCGAGATCAAGGCCGCCAAGGCCGCCGAGGCTTTTGGCGTGCCGTTTGTGCTGTCTACCATGTCTATTTGTTCGATCGAGGATGTGGCAGCGGCGACCACCGCGCCGTTTTGGTTTCAGCTTTATGTGATGCGGGATAAGGACTATTTAGGGCGGTTGATTGACCGCGCCAAGGCGGCGGGCTGCTCGGCTTTGGTGCTGACGCTGGATCTGCAAATCATCGGCCAGCGGCATAAGGATGTGAAAAACGGGCTATCCGCGCCGCCCAAGCCCACGGTGGCAAATATTATCAACATGGCCACAAAGGTTCGCTGGGGGCTGGGGATGCTCGGCACCAAGCGGCACGGCTTTGGCAATATCGTGGGCCATGTGAAGGGGGTGGAGAATGTCGGCAATCTTGCGGAATGGACCAATAAGCAATTTGACCCCGCGCTGAGCTGGGATGATGTGGCGTGGATCAAGGAGCGCTGGGGCGGCAAGCTGGTGATCAAGGGGATTCTGGACGCCGATGATGCGCGGCTGGCGGTGAAATCCGGCGCGGATGCCATTATCGTATCCAACCATGGCGGGCGGCAGCTGGATGGTGCGCTATCCGCCATCGAGATATTGCCACAGATTATTGATGCGGTCGGGGATCAGATCGAGGTGCATATGGATAGCGGCATCCGCTCGGGCCAAGATGTGCTGAAGGCTGTCGCGCTCGGGGCCAAGGGCACCTATATTGGCCGCGCTTTTCTTTACGGGCTGGGGGCGATGGGCGAAGAAGGGGTGACCAAGGTGCTGGAGATCATCCATAAAGAGCTGGATCTGACCATGGCGTTTTGTGGCCATCGCGAGATCGGCGGGCTTAACCGCGAGAATCTGATTCGGGCCGACGAGGTGTTTAACCCTTATCTGCGCTAACAAAGGTGCGTGGAGGACCACGCACCCTTGTCTCTTAAAACTATGTCATATGTAATGCAGGCAGGCGAGACCCCGTCGCACCCTTGGTCTTGAAAGACCGTCC
>WFUK01000045.1 GCA_015485015.1 Paracoccaceae bacterium
ATTCAGCTGCGCCTTCAGATCTTGCGTCGGAAAGGCCCGAAGCTGCTGATGATATTCATCCACCGCCTTGGGAATAACGTCAAAAAACAGCCGCTTGGCGGATTTCGGCTTTTGATACATGAAATAGGAAAGGCTCTCGGCGCTGGCATATTTCAGCCAGCCATCAATCGAAATACCGTTGCCGGAAGTTTTCGAAATTTTCTGCCCTTCGCCATCCAGAAACATCTCGTAAACAAAATGCGCCGGCGCTGGCGCACCCAGAATGCGGCAGATTTTATCATAGATATGGGTGTTGGTGGAATGGTCCTTGCCATACATCTCGAAATCCACCCCGAGCGCCGCCCAGCGCGCGCCAAAATCGGGCTTCCATTGCAGCTTCACCTGCCCGCCGGTCACGCTCATCGTTACCTCTTCACCGTCTTCCTCAAAGGTAATCGTGCCCTCGGCGGCATTCACCGATTTCATCGGCACATAAAGCACGCGGCCGGTTTTGGCTGAAATCGGCAGAAAAATCGAATAGGTAGCGCGGCGCTCCTCCCGCAGGCTGGCCAGCATCACCGCCATGATTTCATCATATTTCTCAACACAGCGCAGCAGAACCTCGTCAAACTGCCCCGAGCGGTAAAACTCGGCGGAGGATACAAAATCATACTGAAAGCCAAAGGTATCCAGAAAGCGCCGCAGCATCGCGTTATTATGCCCCGCAAAGCTGTCATATTCGCCAAACGGGTCCGGCACATCCGAAAGCGGGCGCTGCAAATGCGGCTCCAGCGCTTCGGGGTTTGGCACATTGCCCGGCACCTTGCGCATGCCGTCCAGATCGTCGGAAAAGCAGATCAGCTTGGTGGGAATATCGGAGATCGCCTCAAAAGCCCGCCGGATCATCGTGGTGCGGGCGACCTCGCCAAAGGTGCCGATATGCGGCAGGCCTGAAGGCCCGTAGCCGGTCTCGAACAGCACATAGCCACTGGCGGGCGGCTTTTTCGCAAACCGCTTCACCAGCTTTTTTGCCTCCTCGAAAGGCCAGGCTTTGGAGGTCATTGCGAGTTCACGAAGGTCTGACATAATAGTTCCCAAAATAGCGCCCCGCCGATCGGTGCGCAAATTATTCTTCGCTTCCTATTGTGCAGCGGGGCAATGGTCAATATTCTAACCATAGATCCAGCTCATATAAAGGTAAACCTATGCCCGATAGTCTTCCCCCCTCATGGTCTCCGCAGGATGCGCTGGTTGCGGTCATGATCGCCGAATCCGCTTCGGATGAGAGCATCACCAATTCAGAGCTGCTCAGCATTTCCCGCATTGTCGATCACATGCCGATTTTTGCAAGCTATGATAGCAGCCGCACCAAGCGCGTGGCGCAGGTGGTATTTGATCTATTTGAAGAGGAAGACGGGCTGGACGCGCTATTTGGCATGATCCGCACAGCCCTGCCCGATGCGCTTTTCGAGACCGCCTATGCCATGGCCTGCGATGTGGCCGCTGCCGATGGGCGCTTGCATCAGGGCGAGCTGGAATTCATGGCCGAAATCCGCTATGAGCTGAATATTGACCGCCTGCACGGGGCGGCCATCGAGCGCGGGGCGCGGGCGCGGCATATGCAACTCCCCGAAGCCTAATCCTTTGTTAATCCCTCGGAGCTAACCTGACAAAATGACAATCCGGCGTTACCTTTTTGGTTTTGTTCTTCTGGCGCTGGCTGGCCCCGCGCTGGCGCAGCAACCCTTGCCACTGCCGCTATTATTCACAGTTACGGGCATCGCCGAGGATGACACGCTGAATGTGCGAGACACCCCCTCGGCCAGCGCGCCGGATGTGGGGGATATTGCGCTGGGCGAAATTGTCGAAATCGTTCGGTTCAGCGATGATGGCAAATGGGGCATGGTCGCGAATGAGGCCAATTTCGGCTGGGTCAGCACCCATTATCTAACCCGCACTCCCAATAGCACCGGCGACGGCATAAGCCTGCCCTACGGCGTGCCGCTCGCCCTTTCCTGCTCGGGCGGGGAGCCTTTCTGGTCGCTCGACATCGCATCTGGCCGCACCATCACCCTAACCGAATTTGACGCAGAAAATCCAACCCCGATCACCTATCCGATGCAAGGCTTAGCCAAGCCGCTCGATACCGGCGCCTTTACCTACGGGTTTTCCAGCCCGCCCGTTACCGGCGTGATCCGCAATGTGGAGGAATGCCGCGATATGTCCTATTTTATCTATGGCTGGGCGATTGATCTGGTCATTCAAAAGGACTCCGGCGTTTATATGCTTTCGGGCTGCTGCACCGCAACGCCGGGCTAGGCCAGCCCGCTGGCCCAGCGGTAAAGCAGCGCCTTTTCCTGAGCTTTGGCCATATCCCGCCAGCCTCGCGCTCCGGCCGGGCGCTCCTCGTTTGGCCCTGCCGCCCGCCGCGCCGCCATATCGGCCGCGAATATCGCAAACGCATAGCGCGGCGCGCCATTTTGCTCGATATACCCTGCCAACCCGCGCGCAAAATTCAGCGTGCCCGATTTGGCAAACACCTGCACCCCCGGCATTTCCACCCCGTCACCCCGCCCGTTTTCCAAGGCGCTTTCGCGTAAAATCCCCGTCAGCCCGTTTTGGCTGCTTGGCTTGGCAAGAAATTTCGCCAGCTCTCTGGCCGTAAGGCTGGATTGATCGGTAAGCCCCGAATGGTTGTAAAGCTTGGGGC
>WFUK01000046.1 GCA_015485015.1 Paracoccaceae bacterium
TCTATACGGTGCAGATGTCTCGGTCGCTCTTGTCTCTTTTCAACGCCCGGAGCTGAAATTTGATAGTTTAGATGGATTAATCGAACAAATGCATAAGGATTGCGACATTAGCCGCGAGATCCTGAAAAATGCGTAAGCGCTTTTGGGAAAAGGTGCCGCTCGGCGATATGACCCCCAATGAGTGGGAGGCGCTATGCGATGGCTGCGGCAATTGTTGCCTGATCAAGCTAGAGGATGAGGATAGCGGGGATTTTCTATTCACCAATGTTTCTTGTCGCCTGCTAGATACCAAAACCTGCCAATGCGGCAACTATGCCCTGCGTAAGCAGATCGTCAAAGATTGTGTCATTCTCACCCCCGATAACATCAAAACCATCGCTGAATGGATGCCCGCCACCTGCGCCTATCGGCGGCTGTTTGAGGGCGACCCGCTGCCGGAATGGCACCCGCTGATTACCGGCGACAAGAATTCGGTTGTGAAGGTTGGCGCTTCGGTGAAAGACTGGGCGATACCGGAATACGAGGTCGATATGGACGATATCGAAAATTACATCGTTGGAGAATAGCCTATGTTTTTTGCCTCAGATAATGGCGGCCCTGCGGCCCCCGAAGTGATAGAAGCGATTGCGCGCGCCAATGAAGGGGTCGCCATGCCTTATGGCGCGGACCCGATTATGGACCGCGTGCGCGATAAAATCCGCGAGGTGTTCGAGGCTCCCGATGCGGCGGTCTATCTGGTGGCCACCGGCACGGCGGCGAATTCAATCGGCCTTGCTTGCCTCGTGCAGCCTTGGCAGACGGTATATTGCCACCGCCATGCCCATATCGAAGCCGATGAATGCGGCGCGCCGGAGTTTTATACGGGAGGCTCGAAGCTCACCCTGATCGATGGCGAAGATGGAAAAATCCCGCCAGAGGTTTTGCGAAAAGCGATCTCGGAAACCGGCGCGGTCGGCGTGCATGGGGTGCAAAAAGGCGCGCTGAGCCTCACCAACGCCACCGAATCCGGCACGGTTTATACGCCGGCGGAGGTTTCTGCCCTCACCACCATCGCCAAGGCGGACGGCATCCCCTGCCATATGGATGGCGCGCGCTTTGCCAATGCGCTGGTGCGCCTTGGCTGCACGCCTGCCGAGCTGACATGGAAAGCGGGCATTGATATCCTGAGTTTTGGCGGCACCAAAAACGGGCTGCTCGGGGTGGAGGCTGTGATCCTGTTTGACCCGGATCTCGCGTGGGAATTCGAGCTGCGGCGCAAGCGTGGCGGGCATTTATTCTCCAAGCACCGGTTTTTATCGGCGCAAATGGAGGCATATTTGACCGATGATCTATGGCTTGAGCTGGCCCGCAAGGCCAATAACGCGGCGGACCGCCTCGCCAAGGGTATTCTCGAATTGCCGAGCGCAAGCCTGACCCACCCTGTGGAGGCAAATGCGGTTTTCGCCAGCTGGGCACGCAAGGGCCACCGAAAGGCGCAAGAGCAGGACGCCAAATATTACCATTGGCCGTTTGATCAATCGCTCGAAGGCCCGGATGACGAGCCTATTTCAGCGCGACTAGTGTGCAACTGGGCAACAAGCAATGACGAGATCGACCGGTTTTTAGCCCTCATTTCCTGACCTTGGCAGGCTAAGCTAAGACCATCAGCTTGGCCACGCTTTCTGGATGGGTGAGCGGTCCCATATGTCCGGCATTGGCGATAATTTCCCGCTTGATCCGTTTTTGCGTCGTGGCCAGCACGGTATTGATAGCTGAAATAACCGGCGGCGACTGCGTGCCTTCCATCAGCAAAATCGGCAACTCCGCCTTGGCCAGCTCGCATAATAGTGCCTCCCCGCTTGGCGGCACCACAATAGAAGCCTCGCTTGCGGTGATGAGCGGGATGGTTTTCAGGATATAGGCCTGTTGGCGAGCGGGTAGCGCATCAAACCGCTCAACGCTCCAGCGGGCGAGAAAGGCGCGGGCGGCTTCGGGCCAATCACGGGCGCTTGCCGCTTGGGTAAACCCTGCAGCGGCCTTGGCCTCGGTGGCGTAGGCTTCGGGATTGGCTTTTGCGAGAACTGAAAAATACACCGGTTCGTAAAGATATAAGCCGCGCACCAGATCAGGGCGTTGCATGGCGAGCTTCAGGGCCACGGTGGCACCGAAGCTATGGCCAAAAATGTCGCTTGGTCCGGCTTTTTCCAGCAGAAAAATAGCGGTTTCTATCGCCTGCGCCTGAATATCGCGGGAGGTGTCAAATTCGGTTTCGCCATGCCCGGGCAGATCAACGGCAATCACCGCGCGCTCGGGCAGATGCGATGCAAGCGTCAAGAGCGCGCCTCGGTGCGCCAGCGCGCAATGCAGCATCAATAAGGGCGCAGTATGGCCGCTGTGGGTTATGCCGGTTTTTCGGCCATGAATAATTTCGACACCCATTTACCTCTCCTTTTTGCCCATCTTAAGGCGCTTTCGCCTTGGCGGATATGGAGAATTTCCATCTTTTGGGCCGGGTGGATCCGGTGGAAGCCAAAACCGGCGCAACAAGCCCCTATGCAAGCGGCGGCGGGTTTGTTACACCGCGCCCATGCCCTGATAGATTCGCCCTTGCAAAGGTTCCCGAACATGCGTAGCTCCCATCCTCCCAAGCTGATTTCCGGCAATGCCAACCGAACGCTGGCCAACAGTATCGTCAAGCGGATGGGCATGCATCGCGGTCAGCCGCTGCATGTGGTGGATGCGCGGGTCGAGCAATTTAACGATGGCGAGATATTTGTCGAGGTTTACGAGAATGTGCGCGACGAGGATATGTTTATCCTTCAGCCAACCTCGAAACCCGCCAATGATCACCTGATGGAGCTAATGATTATCGCTGATGCGCTGAAGCGCTCGTCGGCTCGCCGGATTACCGCTGTGATCCCCTATTTCGGCTATGCCCGCCAAGATCGCCGCACCAAAGCCCGCACCCCGATCAGCGCCAAGCTGGTGGCGAACCTGCTGACGGAATCCGGTATTGACCGGATTTTAACCATGGACTTGCACGCCGCGCAGATCCAAGGTTTTTTCGACATTCCGGTGGATAACCTGCACGCCTCGCCGATATTTGCGCTGGATGTGATACACCATTTCAAAAACCTGAAAGACGTGACTGTGGTATCCCCCGATGTGGGCGGCGTGGCCCGCGCGCGCCAGCTGGCGCAGCGCATCGGCGCGGATCTCGCGATCGTGGATAAGCGCCGGAATGTCCCCGGAGAGATCGAGGGTATGACGATAATCGGCGAGATAAAAGGCAAGGTTTGCATCATTGTTGACGATATCTGCGATACCGCTGGCACCTTGTGTAAAGCCGCCGATTTGCTCACCGAAAAGGGCGCAAAAGAGGTGCATTCCTATATTACCCACGGGGTGCTTTCCGGCCCGGCCGTTGGCCGGATCGAGGCTTCTACGATGAAATCGCTGGTGATTACCGATTCGATCGAAGCCACGGAA
>WFUK01000047.1 GCA_015485015.1 Paracoccaceae bacterium
ATTCACTTCTACCGACTGGTTATCCGCTTCACCCTGATTGAAAAACAGCAAATCACTGCCCATCACAAAGCCACCATCCACGAAATTACCATAGGCACCATAAGCCGGCTCTTCGCCGGCGCGAAACAGCTCGGTCACGACGTTATCACCCGAGGCATCATCGGGCAGGCGCACGCCGGAATAGCGGTCGATCTTGACAAATACCGTGCCACCGGGCTGGGGATATTCAAAGGAACCGTGGCGCGGCAAAAACGCCTTCATAAATTCCACAAAAACCGGCCCGCACATAGAGCCGCCATAGGCCCCGCGCCCCATCGGGGTGGGGCTGTCATATCCGATATAGCAGCCAGCGGCGATTTGCGGGGTAAAGCCGACAAACCACGCATCCTTGGCGCTATTGGTTGTGCCGGTTTTGCCCGAAATAGGCAGGCCCATCCGGCCAACCGTGCCCGCCGCCGTGCCGCGCGCCACAACGCCGCGCATCATGCTCGAGAGCTGATAGGCGGTGACCGGATCCATGATTTGCGGCGCAAAATCCTGCACCCATGGCTCCATATCCGTGACCAATGCCTCGCCTGTGCAATCCACGCAGACGCGCGGATCATGGCGGAAAATGGTATTGCCGTTGCGATCCTGCACCCGGTCGACCAATGTGGCTTCTACCCGACGCCCGCCATTGGCAAACATCGAATAAGCACTCACGATCTTGAACAGCGTGGTTTCCCCCGCGCCAAGCGCAAAGGCCAGATGCTCGGGCATATCTTCATAAATCCCGAATCGCTCGGCATAGGCCGCCACCACATCCATGCCGATATCCTGCGCAATCCGCACCGTCATCAGGTTCCGCGAATTCACAATCCCCGTGCGCATCGGCGCTGGCCCATAAAACTTTTTCGAAGCATTTTGCGGCCGCCAAACCCCTTCGCCGGTATTCACCTCGATCGGGGCATCCACCACGATGGAAGCAGGGGTATAGCCATTATCCAGCGCCGCCGCATAAACAAACGGCTTAAAGGCCGAGCCGGGTTGGCGATTAGCCTGCGTTGCGCGGTTAAAGCTGCTGGCCTGATAGGAAAACCCGCCCTGCATCGCCAACACGCGGCCGGTTTGCGGGTCCATCGCCACAAAAGCCCCCTGAACGCCGGGAAGCTGGCGCAAGGACCAATAATCCAGCTCGCCATCTTCTTTCAGGATCGCCTTTACAAATACCACATCACCAACGGCCCAGATATCAGAGGCCACGCGCGGGCGATCTCCGGCGCGGCCATTTTCCTTGCGCGCACGGGCCCATTTGGCCTCGCTCACGGTTAAAAAGGTTTCGCCTTCATCCTCGACCCCGACACGGGCGCGGTCGTCTTCCAGCTCCAGCACCACCGCCAGCTTCCAGCCGGGAATATCGCGCGGCATAGCGCGGCTTTCCAGGGCTTGCTGCCAATCGGCCTCTCCGGTTATTTCCTCAAGCGGAATTTGCGCATAGGCCCCGCGATAGATCTCCTGCTCGCGGTCATATTTCTCCAGCCGGTCCCGCAGCGCTTGCGCCGCCACCGCTTGCAGCTCGGGGTCCACGGTGGCGCGGATAGCCAGCCCGCCGCCAAAAAGCTGCTCGGCCCCGAGGCGCACCCGCAGCTGCCGCCGGATTTCATCGGTAAAATACCCGCGCGGCGGAATTTGATCCCGCCCCGATACAAAATCTCCGGCCTGCACCGAGCGCAGCGGGTCTAGCAGCGCGGTTTGGTATTCTTCGTCGGTGATATAGCCGTTCTGGTTCATCTCGCGCAGCACAAACGCGCGCCGCTCCAGCGCCTTTTCGCGATCGCGCACCGGATGATAATCATTGGGGTCTTTCAGGTGAATCGCCAAAAAGGCCGCTTCGGCGATGCTCAGCTCTTCCAGACTTTTACCAAAATAATTGGCGGCAGCGGCAGTCACCCCGTAAGAGCTTTGCCCCAAAAACACGTCATTCATATAGAGCGCCAGAATATCGTCTTTTGACAACACCTGCTCCACCCTTGTCGCCAGAATGATCTCTTTGATTTTCCGGTCAATTTCGCGCGACCCATCCAGCAGGAAATTTTTCATCACCTGCTGGGTAATGGTAGACGCGCCGCGCACATTGGCCCCGCGGGTGCGAACCGCCGTCAGCAAGGCCGATGCGATGCCGCGCGCATCATAGCCGCGATGCTCGTAAAAGTTTTTATCCTCGGCGCTGATAAAGGCGAATTTCACGATATCGGGAATTTCATCGGTCGGGGTGAAAATCCGCCGCTCGCGCACATATTCATCCAACACATAGCCATCGGCGGAATAGACCCGCGATAGCACCGCCGGCGTATAATTCCGCAATTGCTCCAGATCGGGCAGATCGCGCGCATACATCCACAGCACCCCCATAAGGCCAATGCCAGACATGATCAAACCCAGCGAAAGCCAAGCAAATATAAATCCGAAAAATCGCAAGATCGCCAGTATCAAAAACATTCTCCTATAGAGTCGCCCCCCGTATACGAGGTTGCGCCGGATTGGTCAAAACAACAACGGGGCTAATTGCGCAATAATCCGCGCATTTCCGCCTCAACCTCTAGCCAGGTTACCAGCCCCGCGCGCAAGGTCTCGCTCATCCCGAGCCGCCATTCGGGGTCCAGCAGCTTTTCCAGATCGGATTCGTCAGACATAAACCCAAGCTCCAGCAGGATCGAGGGCATATCCGGTGCCCGCAACACCCGGAATCCGGCCGACATGCGCCGCGATTTGATCTCGGCATCATTCTGGAACCAAAGCGCCTCGGCCATGGTATCTGCAAATCTGTTGGAAAGCGCGTCGGTCTCTCTGTGGGCGAGCTGGAGCAATAGCTGCGCCAGCTGGTCGTCCTCGCCCACAACAGAAATCCCCGCCACCAGATCCGAGCGATTCTCCAGCGTTGCAATCGTCACCGCCTGCTGGTCCGGCGAGGCCTCCGACAGGCTGAATACCGTAGTGCCGCGCGCCCGCCCCAGGGTGACCACATCGGCATGTAACGAAATAAAAGCGCTCGCACCGGCTTGCCGCGCGATCTCCACCCGCGCGCCCAGCGGCACAAACACATCCTCGCGGCGCGTCAGCACCACCCGAAAGCGCCCGTCCGCCAGCAGGGTGTCGCGCAGGGTATTTGCCATTTGCAGCACGATATCCTTTTCCAGCGCCCCGCCCTGCTGCGCGCCCTTATCCAGCCCGCCATGG
>WFUK01000048.1 GCA_015485015.1 Paracoccaceae bacterium
GCTTGTTGCGCGGCCATGTATAGGCCTTGTAGCCGCAACCCACGATGCAATAATGGCAGGTCACGTTCTGGACCTTGGCATCGGCAGGCGGAATGGGCAGACGGTCTATTTGTCTTTTATAAGCCATGTTTTCTCTCTCCCCTTATAATACGTTGCTTGGACGGCCGAAAATCAGATCGGATGCGCCCTCGGCAAAAATGTCGCCATTATCCGCCACCCGCAGGGTAAACTGCGGCAGGTTTTGTGTGGCATGGCCCCAAACCTGCTGGCCGCCCGCTTCCACGTCAAAGCGCGAAAAATGGCCAGGGCAGTTCATGGTGCGGTCCTCGGAATTGTAGCTCATGAAATAGCCCTTATGGGGGCAGAGCACCGAATAGGCGACGATATCGCCGTCAGGGCCAACGCCACCCTCTACGGCCTCGCCCAGCTTGATCAGCACACCGGGGCTGTCGGCATCGGGGTATTCAATATCCACCGGCTCGTTCACCGCCAGATCGCTGATATTGCCAAGCTTGCCCTCGGGATAATCGACCAGCGCATTGGCAGGCGCGGCCTTTGCTGTACCACCTGTTACCGTGCTGGCAGCGGCCCCTGCCGCCGCCAAAGCGCCGCCGCGCAAGAATTGACGACGCCCGACGTCGACCATCTTTTTACATCTCATGGGACTTCCCTCTCTGTTTGTTGATATAGATCAAGTTTAACAGGAGGCGCAGGGCAGCGGGGCGTGTATTCGGCGCAGAATTCCCCCTTAACATTCTGATATAAAATCACGAATTACAACGTTCGGATTTTCGAACATATCTGCGGTTAATCTGCCTTGCCAGTGATTCCGAACTTCTGCATCTTCTCCCACAGCGTGGTGCGGGAAATTTTAAGCTGTTTGGCAGCCTTGGAAAGCTGCCCGCCAGTACGCCCGAGGGTCTCGATAATCTGGGCCTTTTCCGCTGCTGCGCGGGCTTCGGCGAGGCTCAACGCCACCGCTGGCTCCACCAGCTTTTCGGGAAAAATATCCACCACCTGCAACAAGGGACCAGCGGCGCTGTCCATGCCGCGCTGCACCCGCGCGCGTAGCTCGCGGCCACCACCAGGCCAGTCATGGGCGCGCACAGCATCCTCGCAAAGCGGGCTGATACCTTCTAACGGGGCTTGGCGGCGGGGGTTTAGCCGAGGGAAAAGCTGCTGCATCAGCCACACCGCATCCTCGGGCCGGTTGCTCAGTGGCGGCACCGGAACTTCCTGCATATTCAGGCGGTAAAAGAAATCCGCCCGCGCACCATCTTCTCGGATAATCGAAGCCATTTCCTGACCACAGGCGGCAATGATCCGACCCTTGAAGCCCGCCCCGTAAGCCTCCATCAGTGCCGCCCGCGCCACATCATCCAGACGGCTGAGTGCATTCAGGAACAACACTCCGTCACCAACCCGTTCCCAAGCGCCGCCTGCACCAAACAGCGCCTGCAACATATCCGGCTCCCGCGCCAGGTTAACGCTGACAAAGGGCGCGGCGCGGCGCTCGGAGACCTCGTGAATCCGACGCGCAACCAAGGCTTTGCCTGTACCCGCCCCCCCAACAATCAGCACGGGACGATCATTTGCCGCCGCTTGCAAGGCCAGCGCATCCACTCGCCGCGCGGCGGGAGAGATCCCAAGGGTGGGCGGCAGGTCCACCGCCGCCTGCTTGGACAGCAGAGCCGAGAGCCGCTCCAGAAAGGTCGCCATTTCAAAGGGTTTGGTGACATAATCAATCGCACCAGCCTTCATCAACCGCACCGCCTGTTCAATGCCGCCATGGCCCGTGATAAACAGGAACGCTGGCGGGGTTGTGCTTTGGCAAAGCGTAGCAAACAGCTCCTCTCCCGTGCCATCGGGCAGGCGTATATCACAGATCACCGCATCTACAGGCCTGCGCGGGGTGCGAATGGCTCCAAGGGCGGTACGGGTTTGCTTGTGCCAGCTCACACTAGCCCCTTCCAACTTCAGCCGCTGCAATAGCGAGCCGCCCATGATCTCGTCATCCTCGACCAACACAATATTCAGCCCGTTCAGCATGGTAGCACCACCCGGATAATTGTTTCACCACCAGCCCGATCAACGCTCACGCTGCCTTTGAGCTGGCTTACAAGATCACGCACCAGCCGCAGCCCCACACCACCGCCACCCGTTGTCGTTGCCCCCGCCCCCAGAAGCCGGACGCAGGCGGCTTTTGATAGCCCCGGCCCGGTATCGGCAATCTCAAGGCAGAGTCGTCCTTTGCAATGACCAGCCTTCAGGGAAACCCGCCCTTCCTTCCCTGCCGCCTCGCTGGCGTTCAAGAGCAGATTTAGCGCGATTTGGCGCACGGGGGCAGCGGGCAATGTGCAGGCGATCTTGCCCACCTCCCAGCCAAGTCTCTGCTGCTGGCGACTAATTTCCGGCTCGATAAGAAGTTTGAGGTCCTGAAAATCCTCCGCCGCCAAAATCGCACCCTCAAGGTCGAGGCGGTTCAGATCTAGCGTAGCGCGAGCGACATCGCGCATATGGCCCAAACCGCGTTTGAGAAGCTCGGCACTTTCACGCACAACTTCGGGACGGTCGGCATATTTTTGCACTGTGTCCACAACATTCAAAAGACCACCCAGCGGGTTGTTAATTTCATGCGCCAAGGATGACGACAGCCGCCCGAGGCTGACGAAACGCTCACGCTCGGCCAGCCGACGATCTGCCTCTGCCTTGGCCCCTATGGCCCCGACCATGGAGTTAAAGCTCTTGGCCAGTTGGGCCATTTCGCTATCACCCGCAGGCATATCCACCTGTGCAATCGGCTCGGGCGCTTCAGCGGAATCCCGCATTCGAGCAACCACACGGATTACGGGCATGAGAATCCGACGCATGGCCAGATAGCCGAGAATCGCCAGCAAAACTGTGGCCACCGTGTTGCCGATCAGCAATACCCGCGCCACGCTTTTGCGCTCGGCGACAAGGTCTGACACATCCATCTCGGTTAATATCTTCCCGACAGTACGGCCCTGATATACTATCGGAGCCAAAACCTTTATTTCAGCAGTATCCCCCACCACCGATAGCGCGCGCAGGGCCTGTGCACCTTTGGTCAGCCCCGCCATATTACTATCCACCGGAGCACGGCGCGGGTCTGTGGCTGCCAGCACCGCGCCCTCCTCATTGGCCACGGCAGCAAATATCAGCCGCTGGCTTTCGTTTTGTCCAGCAGCACGGTCCAGCGTGTCATACACTTCCCAAATATCGTTGCGCGAAACAAGCGGTCCCAGCGCCACCGAGAGCGATTCAATTTGAAGCTGCGCCAGCTCGCGAATGCGATCATCCTGCACCTGTCGCAGCATGGACAGCACTTGCTGGGAGGCCAGAAATCCGACCAAAATCATCAGCCCCGCCGTAAAAAGCGGCACCCGCAGGGCAAAGGGAATACGGTGCAGCAGGCTCACGGGCGAACCGTTGCCATAATGCGCATCCGTGCGGCGATGCCCTCAAAAAGCGAAGGCTCCGCCACGGTCATGCCGTCCAACTGCAATAGCGACAGAGCGGCGCGGCCTTTTTCAGTTTGGTCCAGCCCGAGAATGGCCTGCTGCATGGCCTGCATACGCGGCGCATTCATCTGGTCACGACGCCCGCAGAATGGCGGAAAGCCAAGCCACTCGGAGCGGGTCAGCACCTTGGTACGTGCCGTGAGTGCCGGCTCGGCCCTGGCCAAAGCCTCCCACACATAGCCATCCACACTGCCCGATTGCACCAGCCCGTCGGCCACGGCCCGCACTACATTGCGGTGGCCATAGGTAAAGATCGTACGCCCGAAAAACGTTTCGTGCCGCTCGCCTATGCGCACAAGATCCGAGACCGTGACCAGATAGCCGGAATTGGAATCCGGGTCCGAATAGGCATGGGTGCCGCCGCGTAAATCCACCAGCCCCCCAGCCCTGCTATCGGCCCCGACAATCAGGTAGGACTGGTAAAGCGGCCGCCCGTTCCACACCGGCACCGCCATCAGGGAAAGTGCCTCCTTATGCTGCAAATACGGATAGCCACAAAGCCAAGCCGCATCAATCGAGCCTTCCAGCAACAAGGCCGTAACCTCCTCGTAGGTACGCCGCTGCTCCAGCGTCACCTCCACCCCGAGCGCCTCGGAAAAAGCCGCCCGCAACCGACTAATAACCTCGGCATCGTTATTCAGGAATACCGGCGTTAGCCCCAGGCGAAACGGTGCCATGGCATGTGCCGGCAATGTAGGGAGCAATGTCAGTGCCCCCACCCCTGTTAATAGCCGCCTTCGATTCAACACATTTTTGCTCCCCGTTTCCGAAAATCTTATGCAGACTTTGATTTCACGTCCAGTCAAAGCAGCCCTGAAGGCTAAGCTTCACAATTTAATTTCAGGTCAATATGGATCTATCACACTCCGCCAGCGGTTAGGGCAACCCCATGCGCAGCTAGCGTAATACCGCCAAACTGCCCGACAGCACAGCGCACAGACTGCAGCACCAGATTGGTGAAGGCTGGGGCATCCATGGCTTTGAGGGGCCACACATATCTTCCGATGGTCCAGAATTCCGCAGGAAAAGCGAGGCACAGTACAATGGGAGACCAAGGCTTTACAACGTGCAAAAAGAACGAAACGGGATCGAAAATTGACGAGCCTAAAACAAAAGGTTGGGCAAAATGAATATAAAAACAACAATTTAAGAGGTGAAGTGGCGGACCGAGGAGGATTCGAACCCCCGACCCCCTGATTCGTAGTCAGGTACTCTATCCAGCTGAGCTATCGGTCCGTGAGCTGCGATTTAGCGTTCGGCTTGCCGGAATGCAAGGGACAATTGCGCCAAGATATAAGTTTATTTTTCAAGGGCCGCGTTCAGGCCAATAAATTGGCATAGAGGTTTGGCCCGCCAATATTACCTATTGGCGAATTGTTAACTTTGTTTTTAGTTGCTAAATCGTTACTTTTTTATCAAAATTAAGAAAAAATTTACC
>WFUK01000049.1 GCA_015485015.1 Paracoccaceae bacterium
CCCACAACCCCGCCCCATGCCGATGATAGCGGCGAAAACCTTGCCGCGATTGTCGAGCAAACCCTTGCCGCGATTGATCCGTCCGCCCCTCCCGAGCCAGCTCGGGTCAGCCGTTTGCGCAAGCCCTATATTCAAATCGCCGCTTTTGCCGAGGAAGCCCGCGCCAATGATCTGGTGACCTTGCTCACCAATGAAGGCGTGCAGGCCGAAATCAGGGTGGAAGAGGGCGATCAGGCGGTGATCTATCGGGTGGTCTCCGGCCCCAGCCTGACCCGCGCCGCGCGAACCGCCCGGATGCGCATCATCAAAGGCCTCGGCTTTGTCGATGCCTTTTACTTCAGATAACCAAAAGAGAGCCCGCATGAGATTTTTGCTAAAGATTATCACGCTTGTCGCTACCGTTTTTGCCCTGCCCGCCAATGCGCTGGAAACCCCCGCCCGCGCCGCTATGGTGATCGATTATGATACCGGCACCGTGCTGCTCGCCAAAAATGCCGACGAGGCGCTGCCGCCGGCGTCTATGTCGAAATTAATGACGCTGAACATGGTGTTTGAGGCGCTGGAAGCCGGACGGATTACGCTGGACGAAAAATTCGCGGTATCCGCTTCGGCAATGGCCGTGCGCGGCTCGTCGATGTTTCTCAACACCCAGGACCGGATTACCGTTGATGATCTGATCAAGGGGGTGATTGTGCTATCCGGCAATGATGCCGCCGTCACGCTGGCCGAGGGGCTGGGCGGCACAGAGGCCGAATTTGCCCGCCAGATGACCGTGCGCGCCCGCGAGCTGGGCATGATGAATTCCACTTTTGTCAACGCCACAGGCTGGCCCGGCGAAGGCCAGCTCATGAGCGCTCGCGATCTGGTATTTATTGCGCGGCGTCTGATCAAGGTTTTCCCCCAATATTATCCCTATTTCTCGATCCGCGAATTCGGATTTGACGGGCGCACCCCCGATAACCGCTTTAACCGCAATCCGCTATTGGGGCTGGATATCGGCGCGGATGGCCTGAAAACCGGCCATACAGACGAAGCCGGATTCGGGCTTGTCGGCTCTGCGGTCCGCAACGGGCGGCGGGTGATTGTGATGATCACGGGCATGGAAAGTTCGGCCGCGCGCTCCAGCGAAGCCGAGCGGCTGATCAGTTGGGCCTTTCGCGAATTCGCCATGGAAACCCTGTTTGAGGGCGAAACCGAAATTGCGCGGGCCGATGTCTGGCTCGGGCAAGAGGCCCAGATAGGCATGGCGCCAGTCGAGGATATCTCGCTGCTTTTGCCTTATCGCGTGCTGTCCAGCATCAAAGCCGAAGTGGTGTTTGAAGGCCCGATTGAAGCGCCGATTGCCAAAGGCGATGAGCTGGGCGAGCTGGTGATCGAGATCCCCGATATGGGGGTGCAGCGCTTTCCGCTGGCCGCCACCGCCGATGTGGCCGAGGCCGGCTTTACCGACCGTTTCAAAGCCGCCTTTCAAATCCTTTTGGCGCGGGTAAGGGCTGGTGAATGGCTGTGAGCCGTGGCGGGTTTTTCCTGACATTCGAGGGCGCGGACGGCTCGGGTAAATCCACCCAAGCCAAGCGTCTGGCCGCCACGCTTCAAGCCAACGGTGCCGATGTAGTGCTGACCCGAGAGCCGGGCGGTTCGATCGGTGCCGAGGAAATCCGGCGGTTATTGGTTGAGGGCGATCCCGGGCGCTGGTCTGCCGAGACCGAGATTTTGCTCTTTACCGCCGCGCGCCGTGATCATCTGGAGCGCACCATTCTGCCCGCCCTCAAGCGCGGCGCAATCGTTATTTCAGACCGTTTTGCCGATTCCACCCGCGTCTATCAAGGCGCGGCGCGGGCCGATTTACGCACCACCGTAGACACCCTGCATACCCTGATGATCAGCCATGAGCCGGACCTGACATTGGTGATCGATATCGATGCCAAAACCGGACTTCAGCGCGGCTTGGCCCGCAATTCCGGCGAGGACCGGTTTGAAGAACTGGGCGCGAATTTCCAGCAAAAGCTGCGCATCGGGTATCGCGCCCTGCTCACCGATTTTCCGGATCGCTGCCTCGGCATTGATGGCGATAATAGCGAAGATACCGTCGCGGCCGAAATCCTCGATGCCCTGAAAGGCCGCCTGCCATGAGCGAGGAAGAAAGCCTCCCCGAGCCGGATGCGGTCGATGGCGCCCCTCATCCGCGCTTTGCGGCTCAGGTATTTGGTCAAGGCGCCGCGGAAGCCGCTTTTCTGGACGCGTATAAC
>WFUK01000050.1 GCA_015485015.1 Paracoccaceae bacterium
CTGCACCTGCCGCCCGAGGCCAAAAAAACCGATTGGGAGGTGGAGCTGGGCGTGGTGATTGGCCGCGAGGCTTACCGCATTTCAGAAGCCGGGGCACTTGACCATGTGGCGGGCTATTGCCTGATAAACGATATCTCCGAGCGCGCCTTTCAGCTTGAGGGCGGTGGCCAGTGGATTCGTGGCAAATCCCTGCCGGGCTTTGGGCCGATCGGGCCATATTTTGTCAGCGCCGACGAGGTGCCGGACCCGCAAAACCTCGATATCTGGCTAAAGGTAAACGGCGAGACCATGCAGGAAAGCCATACGTCTGACATGATTTTCAGCGTGGCGCAGATTGTCGCCGATATGTCGAAATACATGCGTTTGCAGGCGGGGGATATCATCACCACCGGCACACCGGGCGGGGTTGGCATGGGGCAAAAGCCGCAGCGCTTCTTGCGGAATGGCGATGTGATGACGCTGGGGATCGAGGGCGTGGGCGAGCAGTGCACGAAGGTGAAGCATGGCTGAAACCTTGGTAATCGGCGGCGGCCCTGCGGGGCTGATGGCGGCTGAAATGCTGGCGGATGCCGGCCATTCGGTGCTGGTCGCCGAGGCCAAGCCGACCATGGGGCGCAAGCTGCTCATGGCGGGGAAATCCGGCCTGAACCTGACGAAAAACGAGGCTTACGGCCCGTTTATGTCGGTTTATGGCAAGGCGCGTAGCTGGATGGTGCCGATGCTGGAGGCTTTTAACCCCAGCGAGGTGCAGGACTGGGCCGAGGGGCTGGAGCAGAAGGTTTTTACCGGCTCCAGCGGGCGGGTATTTCCGGAAAGTATGAAAGCCTCGCCGCTGCTGCGCGCATGGCTGGCGCGGCTGGCCAGCAAAGGTGTGCGGTTTGAAACCCGCTGGCGCTGGGTGGGCTTTGAGGATGGCGCGGTGTTTAACACCCCGGGCGGGCGGCAGGTGGTGCAGGCCAAGGCGACCGTGCTGGCGTTGGGCGGCGCAAGCTGGGCGCGGCTTGGCTCCAATGGCGCCTGGGCGGAAATTCTGGCGGAAAAAGGCGTGGAGCTTGCGCCGTTCAAGCCCGCCAATATGGGCTTTATCGTCGAGTGGTCCAAGCATATGGAGCCGCATTTTGGTGCGCCGATCAAGCCGGTGCGCCTGCGCTTTGGCAAGGCCGAGAGCCATGGTGAATTTGTGATTTCCCGCAAGGGTGTGGAGGGGGGTGCTGTCTATAATCTATCCGCCGCGCTGCGCGATGGCATGGAGGCAGGCGGCGTGGATATGCTGGTGGACCTGCTGCCGGACCTGCCAATGCCGATGGTGGCAGAAAAGGTGCGCTCCACGCGGGGCAAGGCCAGCCTCGGGAATTTTCTGCGCAAAACCGTGGGCATCACCGGTGCGAAAGCGGCGCTGTTTTTTGAAAACGAGCAGGCGCGGCAGGTGGATAATCCGTTTGATCTGGCGGGGCTGCTAAAGGCGCTGCCGGTGCATCTGAAAGCACCGCGCCCGATGGACGAGGCGATCTCTACGGCGGGCGGGGTGGCTTATGCGGCGCTGGATGAAGGGCTGATGCTTAATGCCTTGCCGGGCGTGTTTAGCGCCGGAGAAATGCTGGATTGGGAAGCGCCAACAGGGGGGTATTTGCTCAACGGTTGCCTCGCGACAGGGCGGCATGCAGGAACAACCGCTGCCACGTTTGCTCACGGGTCTGGCTAGGCACACCACGGCCCGCGCCGAAGAGGTGTCCCGTAGGGCCGCCGAGGAGGGGCGATTTGGCTCAAGTTCTGGTGGTGCGCCGCCTCGGGGAGCTTGCCGAAGTAATTTCTATGCAAAAACGCGTGAATAGCCGCCCCTCGCGACATCCGTCGCCCCCCTCCACAGTTTTTTGAAAGAAAAGAATCTTGAGGATGTTTCTTGCGGAATTTTTGAGAGGGCATTGGGTTTTCTTTTGGGGGATGATAGCGCTGAAGGATACACATGGGGGGCTATTATGGTTGAAAAAAAATCCACCAAGTTGATTTTGCTATCTGTTGCTGTGATGCTGTTTTTGGCGGCTTTGGATCAGACAATTGTGTCTACCGCTTTGCCGACGATTGTGGCCGACCTTGGCGGGGTGGATCATCTGAGTTGGGTGGTGACAGCTTATTTGCTGACCTCCACCGTGGCGGCGCCAATGTATGGCAAATTGGGCGATCTTTACGGGCGCAAATTGATGATGCAGGTGTCCGTCGGGATTTTCTTGCTTGGCTCGGTGCTTTCGGGGCTGGCGGATTCGATGATGTTTTTGATCAGCGCCCGCGCAGTGCAGGGGCTTGGTGGTGGCGGGTTATTTGTGCTGGCACTGACAGTGGTAGGGGATGTGCTGCCGCCACGGGAGCGCGGTAAAATGCAGGGGATTTTCGGTGGTGTGTTTGGCATTTCGAGCGTAGCGGGGCCCTTGCTTGGCGGTTTTTTTGTTGATCAACTAAGCTGGCGCTGGGTGTTTTATGTGAACCTGCCGATCGGCCTGCTGGCGCTGGGTATTTTTGCGCTGGCGTTTCGCGCGACGGGCAAACGGGTTTCGCATAAGGTGGATTACCTCGGGGCGGCTTTGCTTGCGGCTTCGCTTACGGGACTGGTGCTGTTTACCAGCCTTGGCGGCAGCAGCTATGAGCGCAGCTCGCCCTTTATGCTGTCGATGATCGGACTGGCGG
>WFUK01000051.1 GCA_015485015.1 Paracoccaceae bacterium
GTCCAGGTGCCACCAAGGGCCAGCATCGAATCCGAATAGCCGAATTCTTCGGACCCTTCGGCGCGATCCACCACCCCGAACAAGGACGGGCCGACTTTTACCACACCTTGCTCGACCGCGTGGCAGGCTGCGCATTTGTTAAATACCCGCGCGCCCTTGCCCGCATCGGCAGCGGCCAGCACTTCGGCAAACGGAATAACGACCGCATCTTCGGCAGGCGCGGCATCGGCCACTTCCAGCGTATAAGCCGGTTCGCCTTCGCTTTCGCTGAAATAATATGCCCCAGCCCCCATTTTCAACAGGAGAAGAATAAGCAGAGAGCCAGCAACGCCGCCAACGACTTTTGTGATTTCCATTGTGTTCATCGGATGAAATACCTTACTTTTGCCCAAGCTCGCGCCCAGAGTGGATTGCTTGTGAGGGTTTTAGCCGTATCTGAATGGCAAAATCAAGGTGTAGAAAGCGCGACTAAACGACCAAATGGATGAAAAACGGTATGAAACAGACTATTTCCTTTCAAGGCGAGCTTGGCGCCTATTCCCATCAGGCCTGTGTGGAGGTGTTTCCCGAGCAAAAACCGCTGCCTTGCCATAGCTTTGAAGGGGCGATTGCTGCGGTAAAGGACGGGCGGGCCGATATGGCGATGCTGCCGGTGGAAAATTCCACCTATGGCCGCGTGGCCGATATTCATACGCTTTTGCCCGAATCAGGGCTGCATATTATTGGCGAGCATTTTGTGCGGGTGCATGTCAATCTGTTCGGGATAAAGGGCGCTCAGCTTTCCGATATCAAATCCGCCATGAGCCACACGGTGCTGCTTGGCCAAAGCCGGGTTTTTTTGGGGGAGCATGGCATCAAGCCCGTGATCGGGGCCGATACTGCCGGCTCTGCCAGGCACGTGGCCAAGCTCGGGGATAAAAGCCTTGGCGCGCTGTCTTCCGAGCTGGCAGGCGAGCTTTACGGGCTGGATCTTTTGGCCCGCCATATCGAGGATAACAGCCATAACACCACGCGGTTTTTAGTCACGGCCCCCAAGCCCCAAGCGGCAGCACGGGCCGAAAAGCTGATCACCACCCTGATTTTCGAGGTCCGGAACCTGCCTTCAGCGCTTTATAAAGCCATGGGCGGTTTTGCCACCAACGGGGTGAACATGCTGAAGCTGGAAAGCTATATGGTCAATGGCAGCTTTACCGCCACCCAGTTTTATGCCGATGTGGAGGGCCATCCCGAAGATGAAGGGCTAAAGCGCGCACTGGAAGAGCTGGCGTTTTTCACCAGCTCGCTGCGGGTATTGGGGACCTATCCCGTGTCTGGCCACCGCGAGGGTCTGGGCTAGGCCTCGTCATAAGCGGCTTCCATCCGCTCGCCCATGGCGTCAAAATCCACCTGCATGTTTTTTTCAATCCGCGCGCGGGCCAGCTGGATGGTTTGCAAAATCAGCCGCGCGGTGATGGAATTGGCTTTGGCGATCAGATGAAAGCAAAATTCGGTTTCCTCCGGCCCTTTTTCGATAAAATCAAAATGGGCTTCGATATCGTATTTTTCCGATTTATTGCCCAATACCAGCTTTTCGCTCGGGGTTAGCTCAAAAAGCTCCAGCGAAAAGCGGCGCGGGCGGCCTTGAAATTCCGCCGAGGTTTTCCAGCGCGCGCCGATTTTGGGGGCGCGGATTTTGTTGGATGGCTCAAACGGGGCCAGATTGCCAAAACCTTCCGCCTCGAATCGCGCAAAATCGGTGGCGCGGGCATAGGCAAAAGCCTGTGGCACATAAATCGTGCAAGTATATGAAAGTTCCATAGCGGGCCTCCGAAAAAGTTTGAACGCTTATAGACTGTTTTGCAACCATCTATCCAGTAAATTTCGAGCAATCGATCCCTTGCGCGCCGGAAGAAAGCCCGGGTCGCTCCCGTCCAGTGTTTCCATCACTCGCTCGCGGCTCACCCAAAGCGCGGCTTCCAGCTCTATCGGGTCAAGGTTAATTTCTTCTGAAAGCGCCTCGGCATGGCAGCCAATCATCAAAGAGCCGGGAAAGGGCCAGGGCTGATTGTCCAGCACCTTGGCGGGGGCGGTTTTTACGCCGGTTTCCTCCATCACCTCGCGCGCCACCGCTTCGCTAATGGTTTCGCCCGGCTCCATAAAGCCGGCCAGCAGCGAAAACATCCCCTCGGGCCAGCCATGGGAGCGCCCCAGCAGGGTTTGATTGCCGCGCGTGATCAGCATAATCACCACCGGCTCGATATGCGGAAAGCCCATGCGCTGGCAGCTTGGACATTTGCGATGCCAGCCCGCATGGGTGAGCGCGGTGCGGGTGCCGCAATAGCCGCAATAGCGGTGGGAACCATGCCAGTGCAGCAGAGATTTGGCGGTGGCGGCATCGCCAAGCTCGGCATCGGGCAGGCTGAACAACAGGCTGCGAAAATCGCGAAAGGTGCCGGAAAGGGCAGGGTGGGTGGCTTCGTTCTGGTCAAATAGCCCCTCATGGCTTTCGGCCTCGCCCCAATCGGGCATATCGTAGGCATAGCGCGGCTGGCCATCAAGCAGGCCAAGAAACAGCGGATCCCCGCGCGGGGCGGCTTTTTGGATCTCCGCGTGGGTGAGCCATGCGATTTTGGGCACATCATCCACCAGCACATTACCGCGCCACATCGCCAAAAATCGCGTATCTGGGCCGGCCAGCATGTCGGCTTGGGCGCTGGCGTCATTGCGCAGATGGGCGGCGCGATCTATTGCGCC
>WFUK01000052.1 GCA_015485015.1 Paracoccaceae bacterium
ACCCAGCTAGCTCGGATATTTTCGGTTCAAGAGGATAGTGAATCCTATATATCTGATGTAGTAGATGTATTTGATATTGGTGCATGCTTGGGCAATTATGAAGGTTTTGCCCAAGTGTGTGACGAAGCTATGAAATACTTTCGGATGGCGGCTTTTCATAGCCAAGCGGTCGTCGCACTATTGACAGGTATTTTTGATTTCAAAGGCTCAATCCAGTCTTCTCTCCTTTGCGCCGAGTTATCTATTAAGGCAGCGCTAATTGAAATGGGTATGAGTGAAAAAGAGTTGAAAAATACTATAGGTCACAATTTGCGCAATGCGGTGCCACACTTGTGCCGTGCGCGAGAATATGATGAGGTCGAATTATTACAATTGATTGAAGCCTTACCGAATTTTGTTTCAAGCCGATATGATACAAAAGATTGGTCTAGAGTCGAAGTTTCTAAAATTGCAAGGTCAGCGCAGCAGCTATTGGCAATAGTTTCCCGAGAATTCTCGGGAAACTCCTTTAGAAAAAAAATAATGAAAATCCAGTAAGCGTAGGGTGCGTGGTTTCCACGCACCATCCTTTGGTAACCCCCAACGCTCGCGCTTTGCCGCAAAGGTGCGTGGGGACTGACCTGCGCCCCATAAACTCCTCCAAAATGATGTAGAGTCTGCCCAATAAAAGGACGGACAAAATGAAGAAGCGATTTATCGACGAACAGAGTATTCAGATGCTGAAAGAGCAGGAGGCTGGCGAGAAGACGGCGGACCTGTGCAGGCGTTATGGCATCTCGCAGGGCACTTTTTACAAATACAAATCGAAGTATGGGGGTATGGAGCCGTCAGATGCAGCGCGGTTGCGAACGCTGGAGAACGAGAATGGGCGGTTGAAGAAGCTACTGGCGGAGCAAATGCTGGATGCCGCAGCGATGAAAGAGCTTCTGGCAAAAAAATGGTAGGGCCTGTTGTTAAGCGCGAAGCTGTCGCGCATCTGCGGGCGAAGTTGGGCCTGTCAGAGCGTCCGCTGCCCGGCAGGTGATTGCATGCAATCACCGAGAGGGGGCCTGCAAGATTGTCGGGGCAGATCGCAAGATGATCCGGTATCAATCCTGTCGTGCACCAGAGACCGCGTTGCGGACACGGTTGCGCGATTTAGCGAATGAACGGCGGCGGTTTGGCTACCGTCGCCTGTTTATTCTGCTGCGCCGTGAGGGCGAACCATCAGGGATCAATCGGATCTACCGTCTTTATCGTGAAGAAGGGCTGGCCGTGCGTAAAAGGCGCGCCAGACGCAAGGCAATAGGCACCCGTGCGCCTATTCTAGTTGAGGCAAAGGCGAATGCGCGATGGTCGTTAGATTTTGTGCATGATCCCGCTGACCGGCAGGGTATTGCGCAGCAATGCACGAGAGGGGGTTTGCTTCTGGCCAACGGTTTCGGATTTTGAACATCATGGATGATGTGACACGTGAATGCCTTGCTGCGATTCCCGGCACGTCGATCTCGGGCAGACGTGTCGTGCGAGAACTGACAACGCTTATTGAAAGGCGTGGAAAACCAAGAATGATTGTCAGCGATAATGGCACCGAACTGACCTGTAACGCGGTGCTGGGCTGGTGTTCCGATCACAAGATCAATTGGCACTATATTGCGCCAGGGAAGCCCCCTCTCGGCAGATTGCTCCGCAATCGCCTGCCGGGCAGTAGATGCAGAATGGATTCGTAGAAAGCTTTAATGGCCGTATGCGTGACGAGTTGCTCAACGAAACCATGTTCCGAAATCTCGCCCATGCTCGGATCGTAATTCGTGATTGGGCGCACGACTACAACACGAACCGCCCACATTCAGCACTTGGATAGCCTGCTTGGCGCGAGCATCATCATCGCGGGGGCGCTGCTGATCGCATGGAGCGAAAAACGGCGCGCGCCAAAAGGGCTATGAAATCCTGCGGACAAGGCGTAGCGTGGGAAAAAACCCGAAAGCCTGCAAAATGCTTAGTATCAAATCCCTCACGCGCTTGCATATTGGTCCGGTCAACCTTTCACTGGCCGATGGCGAAGTGGTCGCCGTTACCGGCCCTTCGGGCAGTGGGAAATCGGTGCTGCTGCGCGCCATTGCCGACCTTGATCCGAATGAGGGCATGCTGGAAATCAATAGCGGCACGCGGGAAGGGATGCTTGCGCCGGAATGGCGGCGCAAGGTGGCCTATCTGCCCGCCGAAAGCGGCTGGTGGGCCGATATTGTATCGCAGCATTTTGAAACGCCGGAAAAGGTTGATCTCGCCAGTCTGGGCATATCACCCGATGCGATGGGTTGGGAGGTGGCGCGGCTTTCCAGCGGCGAGCGGCAGCGGCTGGCTTTTTTGCGATTGCTGGAGCATCAGCCCGAGGTTTTGCTGCTGGACGAGCCAACCGCCCCGCTCGATGCCGAAAACACTGCCCTGTTTGAAGCGCGGCTCAAGGGCTGCGTTCAGGCAGGGGTCAGCGTGATTCTTGTGACCCATGATCCCGAACAGGCGGCGCGCATGGCCGACCGACATCTGGTATTGGCGGACGGCCTGCTAACGGAGGCCGCGCATGTCTGAATATGTAGAGCTTGGATATTTTGACATCGCGCTGGCTTCGGTGTTTTTGCTGCTGAATGGCGCGCTATCGCTTTGGCTGCGGCTCGGCATTGCCCGCAATCTGGGCTTTGCCATGGTGCGGATGGTGGTGCAGCTTTTGCTGGTCGGCATGCTGCTCAAAAGCCTGTTTGCCATTCAATCCCCGTGGCTTACGCTGCTCGTTGCGCTGTTTATGACCAGCTTTGCGGCCCGTGAAATATGGGCGCGGCAAAATCGCCGCTTAAGGGGCTGGCGCGGGCTGGCCATTGGTGGCGGCGCGATGGGGGCCAGTGTTGGCGTGGTGGCGCTGGTGGCGCTGATTGTGCTGGTGCAGCCCGATCCATGGTGGAACCCGCGCTATGCCCTGCCGCTCCTGGGCATGATTATGGGCAATGCCATGACGGGGATCAGCCTGTCGCTCGATACCCTGCACACCGCGCTCCATCGCGAACAGCGCGCGATCGAGGCGCAGCTTTTGCTCGGGGCCAATAAATGGCAAGCGATGCGGCCCTTTATCCGCCAAGCCATGCGGGCGGGGATGATGCCCAGCATTAATGGCATGGCAGCGATTGGCGTGGTATCGCTTCCGGGCATGATGACAGGGCAAATCCTTTCGGGGGTAGACCCGAATGAAGCGGTGAAATACCAGCTTATGGTGATGTTTTTGATCGCGGGGGCCACGGGCATGGCGGTGATGCTGGCCACGCTGGCTTCGGCCAAATCCCTGACGGACAGACGCGACCGCCTGCGCCTTGATCATCTTTCCAAGCTGAAATAGGGCGCGCTATCTACAGGCGGGTCCCATCAAACAATGGAGGGTTACCGCCAGAACCAGGGTCGATTTGAGTTGATCAAAAGGGGTCCCTACATGCC
>WFUK01000053.1 GCA_015485015.1 Paracoccaceae bacterium
GCGAGCGTGAAGGGGCCGGACGGGGGATGATCGAGGACCTGCCGCTTTTTGGGGCGGTGCAGGTAGCACCGGTTGAAGCGTCACCGATTGAAGCGCAGCTGGCAGAGATCTCGCCCGATGAACTATCCCCGCGCGAGGCTTTGGCATTGCTTTATGAACTGAAGAACAAGCTTTAGGGGGCGGCTGCCCCCTCTTGGCTTTGCCAATTCACCCCTGCGAGTATTTGGCGAAGAATGAAATCTATTCTTCTTCTGGCGCTTCGGTTTTTACCGGATCTGTATTGGACGAAACACCCACTTGCGCGGCACGGATCAGGCGACCGGCGATGGTAAAACCGGGTGCCATGGTTTGAATAACCGTGCCTTTAGCGGTGTTGGGCACGGGGGCTTCAAACATCGCCTGATGCAGCTTGGGATCGAATTTTTCACCATTTTCCGGCTCGATCTTGACGATCTTATGCTTTTCAAACACCGAAAGCAGCTCGCGTTGGGTTAGCTCCAGCCCTTCGATCAAAGCCTTGTTTTCGTCGCGCAGTTTTTCATCAATGCTTTCCAGCGCGCGGCCCAGATTATCATGCACCGATAGCAGATCCCGCGCCAGCTTGGTGCCGCCATAAGCCTCGGCTTCGCGGCGATCGCGCTCGCCGCGTTTGCGCATATTTTCGGTCTCGGCCATGGCGCGCATCAACCGGTCTTTGAGCTGTTGGTTTTCGTCTTCCAACTCCCCTACCGATGGCGGCTCCATATCGGCCAGCTCTTGCTCGTCCATTTCGGCTTCGATATCTTCGATATCATCCAGAAATCCCTTTTTTTCGTCGCTCATCTTGCTTTACCTCTATCTTGGCGAGCCAGAAACCAGCCGCCCCATCAGCTGCGCGGTGTAATCCACTATCGGGACAATACGTGCATAATTCAGATGGGTCGGACCGATGACACCAACCGCGCCAACAATTTTTCGATCACTGTTCATATAGGGAGAAACCACCAAAGAGGAACCCGAAAGTGAGAAAAGTTTGTTCTCGGAACCAATAAAAACCCGAACCCCGTCGCCCTCCTCTGTAAGCGATAGCAAATTTTCCAGATCGCGCTTGCGCTCAAGGTCGTCAAATAGCAGGCGGATGCGCTCTAGCTCGTCCTCGTTGGCATTTTCTTCTAGCAGATTCGACCGGCCACGCACAATCAGCCGCTCGGGCGCGCCATCCGGCGCATCGGCCCAGATCGCAACGCCCATTTCGATCAGGTTTTTCGACAGGATATCCAGCTCGCTTTGATATTTGGCGATTTCGCGAGAAACGATATTGCGGAATTCATCAACCGTATGGCCTTCCATCACCGAATTGAGGAAATTTGCCGCTTCGCGCATGGCGGATGGAGTCATGCCCGCTGGCGGGGTGAATATCCGGTTTTCGACCTGCCCGTCGGCGGTAACCAGCACTACAAGCGCGCGATCAGGGGCCAGAGAAACAAATTCGATATGTTTGATCGCGGATTCGGTTTTTGGCGCCAGCACCAGGCTTGCCCCTTGCGTCAGCCCTGACAGCATTTTTCCGGCCCGATCCAGCGCGGCTTGAATATCGGGGGTGTCCTCCATCGATTTCTCGATCTCGCTTCGATCCATGCCGGAAACTCCGCCGATTTCCAGCAACCCATCCACAAATAATCGCAGCCCTCGATGGGTGGGCAAGCGGCCTGCCGATATATGCGGGCTATTGAGCAGGCCCAAATGTTCCAGATCCTGCATCGTGTTGCGGATCGTCGCGGCTGATACCTGCTCGGCCAATTGCCGGCTAAGGGTGCGGGAGCCAACCGGCTCTCCGGTATCAAGATAGGATTCGACAATAAGCCGAAACACCTCGCGGGAGCGGAGATTCAGGTCTGACAGGGGGGTAGGCTGGCTCATCGGATTCTTTCTTTGCCTTGAAAATAGGCGCTCCGGGCCATGTGGTCAATGCTGGACGGGCTTGCGCGGGCGCGCTATGACGGAGACAGGAAATTTCAGGAGAAAACCCATGCGACCATCCGGCAGAACCAATGATATAATGCGCGAAATCAGCATTGAAACCAACGTGACAAAACATGCGGAAGGCTCGTGCCTGATAAAATGTGGCGATACCCATGTGCTTTGCACTGCCAGCCTGGAAACCCGGGTGCCACCTTGGCTGCGCAATACCGGGCTTGGTTGGGTAACGGCAGAATATGGCATGCTGCCGCGCTCAACCGGCTCGCGGATGCGGCGGGAAGCGACAGCGGGGAAGCAATCTGGCAGAACGCAGGAAATTCAACGACTTATCGGGCGAAGCCTGCGCGCGGGTGTGGATCGCGTGGCGCTGGGAGAGCGGCAGATCAC
>WFUK01000054.1 GCA_015485015.1 Paracoccaceae bacterium
ACCGCACCCTGACCGGCGAACATTCACGGCGGGTATTGCGCGCCGGTTTGCGGGCCAAAGTCTCGCTCAAGGAAGCCGATCCGCTAACGGGTGGTCTGCTTTTTGAGCTGCTCGAGGTGGAGGGGAAAGCTCTGCCTGCAAGCCGCAAGGGGAAGAAACACGGCAGCGCAGCAAAGGGAAAATCGCGGGCTAAAATCAAGCATCGCAAGTTCAAGGCCAAATCGGCCCGTCGCGCCAAATAGGGGCGCATTTCCGGATAAACTTTAGTTTAATCCCCCGCGCCTGCGCCCTAAGGCAAGTATCACGCCTCCCAGCAATCTCCTATTAACCGCCTATACCCGAAACATTGGGCTGATAGGAGACCGCCATGAAAAGATCCAGAATCATTAAGGCAGCCGCATTTAGTGCGGTATTTTTGGCAAACATCGCCTCGGCCGGCATTCCCGAAGCCTATGCCGGAAATCCGATCCTCGAAGCCTTGAACCAGCAGCTAATCGCTGAAGGGTTCGAGATTGTCAGCATCAAAACCACCTTTTTGCGGCGCTATAAAATAGAGGCTCACGCCCCCGGCATTGATCGCGAAATTGTATTGGCACCCGGCACCGGCGCCATTCTGCGCGATGAGCAAGAGATCGTAGCCTTGGAAACCATGGAGCCAGACGAGGCACCTGAAGCCGATACTTCATCGCCCGAAGCAGATAATACGGGGCTTGAGCCTGATAATGGCGATGGCGAAGAAATCAATTCCGAATCCTCCGATACCGGCTCAGATACCGAAAGCAACAATAGCGAAGGCGAAGAAACCGACCACGAAAGCTCGTCAGACTGAAATACTGGCGGGTTTTCTCCGATATTCAAAATACACAGTTGAATAGTAGTTACTTCTACTATTGCATAAGCAGCCCAATACATGCCCACCGGCATCAAATCTTAGGACGCCTAAATGAAACAACCAAAGAAGTTATTCTTGATCCGCGCGGCCCTCGTGATGCAGGTTTTGAGCCTCATTCTATTCGCCGGAGAGATCTATGTTGATTCCTTTGGCAAAGGGTTGATCTATATTTCCTGGGAGGTGCATGAAGCCATCGAAATCACCGCCGTAGCGGGGCTGGTTATCGGATTTGTGCTGGGGCTGATGCTGGTGCGCAATCTGCTGGCACGAAACACCAAGGTCGAGGGGCAATTGCGGGTAGCTTCCGGCGAGTTTCACACCTTGCTCAAGGAGCATTTCACCCAGTGGGGCCTTTCGCCTTCGGAAACCGATGTGGCCTATTTTGCCATCAAGGGCCTTTCCAATATGGAAATCGCCGAGCTGCGCGGCACCTCGGATGGCACGGTAAAAGCCCAGCTAAACGCGGTATACAAAAAAGCTGCGCTCGAAAGTCGAACACAGCTTTTAGGGTATTTCATCGAAGAGCTAATGGCAAAAGAAGCCGATGCCTAGGCCACGGTAAACTGCCCCATCATGCCGGCGTCTTCGTGCTCCAGAATGTGGCAGTGATACATATAAGGCGCATTTGCGTCGGCAAGCCGATCGAATTTCACCAGTATTTCGGCCTTGCCATTTACCAGCACCACATCCTTCAGGCCGATCTGGGCTGAATCCACCGCCACACCGCGATGGGACAGAACCTGAAATGACGTGCCGTGAACGTGGAACGGATGCTGCATTTCGTCGGCAGACACTTCCCAAATCTCGGTATCGCCCTGCCGGACTTGCTCGTTTATCACGTCCATTTTCATTTCCACACCATTGATCTTCATGCTGCCGCTCATCATGCTGCCCATCATTTGCAGCCTGAAAGAACGCCGCCGAACCGGCTCACCAAATTCCGGCACCGGCGCACCGGCAATCGTATCCGCCAATGTGGTAACCTTTGCGGTTAAGCCTTGGTTCACGCTAAAACTCATGACTTCAAAGCCGCCGCTGGGATCAGCTACGGGAGCATTACCTCCGCCCATCATGCCGCCGCCCATGCCACCCATCATGCCGCCCATGGCGTTGCCATCCTCGGCTGACATCAGCCGCACATTGGCGCCATCGCTGAAATCAACGATAATCTCGGCCCGCTCCGCCGGAGAGAGCGTGAGTCTATTCATCGCTGCCGGTGCCGGAAGCAAGCCGCCATCGGAGCCAACTTGATGAAAACTGCGCCCGTCTTCAAAGCCAAAGTGATAAATGCGCGCGTTGGAACCATTCAAAATCCGCAAGCGAACCAAGCCCGCAGGCACGCTCGCCTCGGGGCGAATTGCGCCATTTACCAGAATTTCGCTACCACGATAGCCCATCATCAAAGAAGGGCCGCGCGGGGTATAAACCAGCTCGCCATCATTGCCAAAAATCCGGTCCTGCACCACAATCGGCAGATCGTCTTCGCCGTAGGTTTCAGGCAGGCCGTTATCAGCCGCGTCAGGATCATCGATCCATAGCATGCCGGCAAGGCCATACCACACATGCGCGCCGGTGCGCTCCATAATATGGGAGTGATACCAAAGGGTTGAGGCTGGCTGCTCGATATCCAGCGCCGCTTCGCGCGGGGTGTTTGACAATACCGGCGTATGCGGTCCGCCATCCAGATAGCCTTCGATATGCAACCCGTGCCAATGCACGGAAATCGGCTCTTCTATGGTATTATCCAGCCGGACATTTGCAGTTTCGCCGCGATTCATCCGAATAAGCGGCCCAAGATAGGATTGCGAATATCCCGCCGTTTGCGTGGATTTCCCTTGCAGGAATTCGTGGCGGCCAAGCTGCGCCGTCAGCTCCCCCATGTTCCCCTTTCCAAGATCCATCACCTCGGGGATCGGCAAAGGCGCGCCCGCTTCAGCCGCAAAGGCCCGCCCGACAATCGCCGGCAAGAATACGCTTGCTCCGGTTGCTTTGATAAAGTTTCTTCGGGTAAACTGCATGGGATATTTCCTTATGTTCAAATCAACTGCGGTCCGGTTTTGGTGCCTCACCAAATTATATAGCCACTATTTCCTCGATTTCACTAGCCAGAAGCGTAAATTCAATGAAAATTATTTCCATCTATATCGGGCTGGTTTTGCTATTTGCAAACCTTCCAGCAACTGCCCAAACCCGTTTTGAGGCTTGGCAGCAGAATTTTCGCCAAATCGCAACAGCCCAAGGCATAGACCCGCGGCTGTTTGACACAGCGTTTGAAGGGGTCACCCTGAACGAGGCTGTGATCGGTTTTGATCGGTTCCAGCCGGAATTCAGCAAACCGATCTGGGAATATCTGGATCGCGCCGTCTCGGCGGACCGGCTTCGCGAGGGGCGGCAAAAGCGCCGCCAGATGCGCCGCTTGCTGCGCCGGATCGAGGCGCGATACCGCGTGGATTCCGATGTGGTGCTGGCGATCTGGGGGCTGGAGAGCAACTTTGGCCAAAATCGCGGCGATATCTATACCATCGAGGCGCTCGCCACCCTTGCCTTTGACGGTCGCCGCGCCCGCTATGGCCAAAAGCAGCTATTGGCAGCGCTGAAAATCTTGCAAGAAGGGCATGTGCAGCGGGCCGATATGCGCGGCTCCTGGGCGGGGGCGATGGGCCATACCCAATTCATCCCCACCAGCTTTTTGGCCCTCGCGGTGGATTATGACGGCGATGGCCGGCGCAATATCTGGAGCGATGATCCCACCGATGCGCTGGCCTCTGCCGCCAATTACCTGCATGAAAGCGGCTGGGTGCAGGGCCAGCCCTGGGGGGTCGAGGTGGTGCTGCCCGAGGGGTTTGATTATGCGCAGGCCGATGTGAATAACCGCCAATCCGCCAGCTATTGGCGCAGGCTCGGGGTGCGCACGGCCACGGGCGCGCGCTTGCCAAATTATAGCGAGGCGGCGCTGCTTTTGCCCGCAGGCCCGGGCAATCCGGTTTTTGCGGTGTATCAAAATTTTCGTGTGATCCAGCGCTATAATAATTCGGTGAGCTACGCGATATCGGTTGGCCATCTGGCCGATCTCATTGGCGGCGGCGAGGGCTTTGTGCAGCCATGGGCGCGCGAAGCGGCCGAGCTTAGCCGCGAGGAAATCGTGGAATTGCAAACCCTGCTCACCGCCGCCGGATTTTCGACCGGCGGCACAGACGGGGTGGCGGGAGCCAAAACCCGCACCGCGATCCTTAATTATCAGCAAAGCAAGGGCATTGAGGCCAATGGTTTTGCGACCGAAGCCTTGCTGGAACGGCTGCGTTAATAAGCCAAGCGGCTCATCCGGTCGAGCAGGGAGCGCCCGCCATCCACCGCCAAAATCTGGCCGGTGATGAAGCTGGCGCAGGGCGAGGCGAGGAATAGCGCGGCCTGCGCGGCTTCGTCTGCCTCACCAATCCGGCCCATCGGCGTGGCGGCAATCACCTCGTCCTGAAGGGTTTCGTCCTCCATAAAGGCTGCTTGCAAACTGCCGCTCATCACGCTGCCAATCGACACCGAATTGACCCGAATTTGATGGGGCGCAAAAGCCACGGCCAGCCCGCGCGTAAGCTGGTCCAGCGCGGCGGTGGCCACGCTATAGCCCACGGATTCCGGCACGCAATCCTGCGAAGCAATCGAGGAAATATTCACAATCGCGCCGCTTTGCTTCTGGGCAATCATCCGCTTCGCCACCGCTTGACACAGGCGCATATTGACAGTCGCGTTTTGGTGTATCATCAGCTCAAAGCTATCATCACCGGGTGCCAAAGGATCGCTGGGCAAAACCTGACGGCTGGCATTTACCAGAATATCCACCCGATCAAAGGCGTCAAATGTGGCGGCCAGCAGGTTATTCACCGTCAGCTTTTCGCGCAGATCGCCAGCAAAAGAGGCCGCGCGCCCGGCACTGCCTTCAAGGGCGGCGATTTCGGCGTCGAGCTTGTCTTCATCCATATCGGCGAGCAGCACGTTCGCGCCATTTTCCACAAATAACCGAGCGATGGCAAGGCCAACCCCGTTTGCGGCACCGGTCACGATCACCGATTTTCCAGAAATATTTGCGGCCATTGGCTCTCCGGTGATTCTTGGTTTCCGGCCCGTTTATATGCGAAAACGGCGCGCCAAGCTAGATGTTAACGCTTGGGCAGGCTCGCCTCGAAAACCTTGAAAACGCCATTTTGGTCTTTCATTTCCCATTTACGAAAGCGCGCCTCCAGCGCCGCTTCATAGGGCAAATGCCGATTGGCCACCATCAAAAACCGCCCCTTGGGCTTTAGCATTTTTACGGCCGCCTGAATAAACCCGACCCCGAGTTCCGGCATGGCCGCGCGGCCCTGATGGAAGGGCGGGTTGCTGATGATGGCGTCAAAAGGCTCGGTTTTTGGCAGGCCCAGCACATCGGCCCAGTTAAAGCGCGCGCGCTCGTCGGTGATGTTGCGCTTTGCCGCCTCCAGCGCCAAATGCTCGCCCTCAAACAGTGTGATTTCCGACACATCCGCGCCCAGCGCCTGCGCCGCCAGCCAGCCCCAGCCCGCGCCCAGATCAGCCACGCGGCCAGAAAGTCCGGCGAGATGCGGCGCCAAAAACGCGCTACCTGCATCGATTTTCTCATAAGAAAACATCCCCGGCGCGGTAAAAAACCCGTCTTTATTCTTAGCCATTTGCGCGCCCAGCAGCCATTCTTGCGGCATCGGGGTGGCTTCAAACCAGAAAACCTTGCCGTGGGATTTGGAGATCACATTCACCTCGGTGATTTTCTTGACCGCCTTCAGCAAGCTCTCGATCCCGAGGTTTTTGGCCCCGTCCACCACCACCATGCCATCACTCATCTGACAGGCCCGCGCGATATTGCCCAGATTTTCGGCTTTGGCGCGGGTAAGCTGCACCAGCACGGTTGCAAAACGGCCCTCAACGGTGGGAGCCACCGAAAATCCACCGGCTTCAAAACGGTGATGCTGCGGCGCGAATCCCTGCTCCAAAACCGGCGCGCCCAGCTCGGCCAAACCCGCAAATTCCGTGGGGCGAATAACCAAAATCGGCCCTTCAAGCGGGATATCCCCTTGCTCGAAAGCGGTCAAAAAGCGCGGCGAGCGGCTCACTCTTTTTCCATTGTGCATTGCAGCGGATGTTGGTTGCGCAGGGCATAATCCATCACCTGCGTCACTTTGGTTTCTGCGATTTCATGGGAATATATCCCGACCACAGCCAGCCCTTCCATATGCACCGTGAGCATTATGCTATGGGCCGCATCGGCGTTCATGCCAAAGAACCGCTCCAGAATATGCACCACAAATTCCATCGGGGTGTAATCGTCATTCAGCAGTAACACTTTGTAAAGTGGCGGTTTTTCGGTTTTTTCAACCGTGCGCGTCAGCAGATCCACCCCGTCTTCGGGCGGCTCGTCTTGACTCATGCAAATAGGCTCGAAAATCATGCTTGCGTGGTTCCTTGGCAGTGCGGTGCTTTATATATTGCATAATTGCCCAAGAAAAAAGGGGGCACAGGCCCCCTTTATCGTGTTTGTGATATCCGCTAGGCTTACGCGGCGTAGGTTTTTGCCAGATCGGAGGCGGCGGTTACGCGCGCTTCAATCGGGGCCATGGCTTCTTTGGTGGCCACGCCCATGGCTTGATTCCATTTTGCAGCCTGCTCCAGAAAGCCTTCAAAAGCGCTGGTTGCAAATGCGGTTTGCTTTTCGAAAAGCTCGGTCGGGGATTTTGCGGCGGCGATGTCTTTGGCAGCGGCCACGGTATCCTCAAAGGATTTTTTTGAAAAAGCAGCGATCTCGGCATTCAGCGCCTCAACCGCTTTGGCGGTGATTTCGGTCGATTTGGCGACCGCTTCCATGGTTTCTTGGCCAAATGCGCCGGCTGCTTCAAAACCCTGCTGCGCTTTGGTGAACATTTCTTCGGCTTGGTTTACGGTTTTTTTTGCGGCGGCCATCGGGACTCTCCAGATAAAATTTTGATTTCTGCACCCTATATAGGCGCTATGCTGCACTGCGTCAAGGGCTATTGTGCAGCGCAGCATAAAATCATTTTCCAACCTGCCAACAAAAAGGTTTCATTTTTCTCAAAGGCTTGTTAGGTTATCTTCAAAGACGCCGAGCACCAAAAATGGGCCGGTGGGCAAATCGAGCAGACGAGCCATTAGCATGAAAAAAATTAGCCTTCGCGGGATATTCCTCGCGTTTATTCTGGTATTGTCCAGCGGGGTGGCCCAGGCCGCACCCGGTGTTTCGAATTTTGTGATGGATGCGCGCACCGGAGAGGTGCTTTACGCCCGCAGCGCCGACACCCGGCTGGCCCCCGCCTCGCTTACCAAAATGATGACCCTGTATCTTGCTTTTGTCGAGTTGGAAGCGGGGCGAATGTCGTTAAACCAGCGCATCCGGATTTCAGCCAATGCCGCAGCCGAACCGGCCTCCAAGCTGGGATTGCGGCGCGGCAGCCGGATTCAGCTGGTCTATCTTATTCGCGCCGCCGCGATCAAATCCGCCAATGATGCCGCCACCGCAATCGGCGAGGCGATCTCTGGCTCCGAGGCCGAATTCGCCCGTTACATGACCCGAACCGCCCGCGCCATGGGCATGAAAAACACCCAGTTTCGCAATGCCAACGGGCTAACCCAGCGCGGCCATTATTCCACCGCCCGCGATATGGCCTTGCTGGGCCAGCGGCTATTTTATGATTTCCCGCAATATTACAATCTGTTTTCAAGGCGCACCGCCAATGCCGGTATCGCCACCGTTCGCCATACCAACAGGCGCTTTCTGGACGCTTATGAGGGCGCCGACGGGATCAAAACCGGCTTCACCAACGCGGCAGGCTATAATCTGGCCGCCTCGGCCCGGCGCGGGCGGCAGCGGATCATTGCGGTTATGTTTGGCGGCACCTCTACCGCGCAGCGCAATGCGCGGGTGGCGGCGCTGTTGGATCTGGGCTTTAGTCGTGCCCCCGCCCGGGCCGAAATTCGCCCCTTGCCCCGGCTTCATCTTAGCCCTGACCGCTCCATTGTGGTTGCACAAACCAATAGATCAGGCGTGGTCCCCCGGGCCAATCGCGCGCCGCGCCGGATCGAAACCGTAGCTGTGCTGATGGCGCGCAATGTCGAACAAGCGGTGCAGGCTGCGGCGGTAGAAGCCGCCATCCGCGCCGCCAATAGCGGGCCTCCCGTTAGCCCGGGGCCAAAATTCATCCAGCCCGCCAGCACCGAGCTGGCATTGATCGCGCGTCCGGTCCGGCGGCCTGCCTTTGGTGGCTCGGTTCCGCTGGCACCGGTCGAACCGCTTGAAATCGCCCCCGCCCCCATTCGCCAAACCGCCATTAACAGCGCTTCCGGCAATTACGGGGTGCAGGTTGGCGCGCTGCGCAATCGCGGGCTGGCCGAGCGCTTGCTGATCGAGGTGGCGCTGCTGGATATTGATTCGTTTGGCGATGCAGATCGAAGCATCACCCCCGAAGCCGTGCAAGGGGTCACTATGTATATGGCCCGCTTTGTCGGCATGAGCGCCGCCTCGGCCGAGCGCGCCTGTAGCCGCCTGCAAGCGCGGCAAAATGATTGCAGCGTGATCGCCCCCCCGAGCTAGTCCAGCCCGCGGCCTTTCAGCAAGGCCTGCGCATCGGGCATCTTCCCGCGAAACGCCAGATAAAGCGCTTCGGGGTCCTTTGAGCCACCCGCCTTATAGATATGCTCGGCCAATCGCCGGGCCGTTTCGGCATCAAACGGGCCACCCGCCTCGGTGAAAGCCTCAAAAGCATCCGCATCCATCACCTCGGACCACATATAGGAATAATACCCCGCCGCGTAGCCATCGCCGGAAAAGATATGGGCGAATTGCGGGCTGGCATGGCGCATGGTGATCGCCTCGGGCATGCCAAGGGCGCGCAGCGAGGCCGCCTGCGCCTGCATCAGATCATCCGGCACCGCGCCGCTATGGAAATCCAGATCGACAATGGCGGAAGAAATGAATTCAACCGTAGCAAACCCCTGATCAAAATTCTCGGCGGCTTTCAGGCGCTTGAGCAGGCTTTCCGGCATCGGCGCGCCGGTCTTTACATGGCGCGCATGCTTTTCCAGCACCTCTGGCACCCCGAGCCAATGCTCGTAAAGCTGGCTCGGAAGCTCGACAAAATCCCGCGCCACAGAGGTGCCGGAAATGAAACCATAGGTTACGTCAGACATCAGCGAATGCAGCGCGTGGCCAAATTCGTGAAACAGCGTGCGGGCGTCATCAAAGGTCAGCAAATCCGGCTCGCCTTCGGGGGCTTTGGCGAAATTGCAGACATTGACCGTGATCGGGCGGACCTCGCGATCCATCGCGCTTTGGCTGCGAAAGCGCGAACACCACGCGCCCGAGCGTTTGGAAGGCCGAGCGAAATAATCACCGATAAAAACCCCGATATGACGCCCGCCTTTCTTCACCTCCCATGCCCGCGCATCGGCATGGTAAAGCGGCACATCAAGCGGCGAAAAGCGGAGACCAAACAGCCGCCCCGCCACATCAAAAGCCGCTTCGATCATGTTATCCAAACCAAAATAGGGCTTCACCTCGGCCTCGTCCAGATCATGCATTTCCTTTTGCAGCTTGGCGGCATAATAGCGCCAATCCCACGGCGCAAGCGGGGCGTTGATGCCATCGCTATGCAGCATTTCGGCCAGGCGGGCGGCATCGGCCTCGGCGGCGGCCTTGGCGGGTTGCCAGACCTGCATCAGCAAATCGCGCACGGCATCGGGGGTTTTGGCCATCTCGCCATCGAGCTTATAGGCGGCGAAATTATCATAGCCGAGCAGCTTGGCGCGCTCGTCGCGCAGCGCCAGCATTTCGAGCGCGATCTCGCGATTATCGCTCTCGCCGCCATTCGCGCCGCGCGCTTCCCATGCCTTAAAAACCACCTCGCGCAAATCCCGCCTTGGCGAGGCCTGCAAAAACGGCATCGCCAGCGAGCGCGAGAGCGTCAGCCCGTGGCCCGCTTTGCCCCGCGCCTCGGCGGCGGCTTTGGCAGTTGAAACCAGATCAGCGGGCAGGCCCTCCAGATCGGCCGCTTCAAGTG
>WFUK01000055.1 GCA_015485015.1 Paracoccaceae bacterium
CTATAACGATGGCATCGGTGCCATTGCCGGCGTCGAAGGCGGCCTGTTCTGGGACGCTTCTTTGAGCGTTGATGCGTCTGTCGACCTTGGCGACACCGTAACAGCTTCCGTCGAGTGGAAAGTATTGACCTTGGATGAAGCCGGCGTAACGATGCCTTCTTCTGACGTTCCAACCGCTACCATCGCGTTTGACAACGGCACGCTGTCGGCCAAGCTGATTGCTGGCGATCAGGACGACAAAGGCGCTGGCGAAATGTGGTACACTGACCGCAGCGGCATGGCCATGGATATTTCGAACTGGGACAATGCGGGTGATGATTTCACCGCTATTGTTGAATTTGGCAATTTTGGTGTAGCTGCAACAACCAACGGTGGTGGCACTGACACCTCATACGGCGCCAAAGCGGCTTTTGGCTCGATCGAAATCGGCCTTGGTTATGACAATTTCGCTAGTGGCAATTCCGTGGCTATCAGCGCTGATGCGACATTTGGTGCAATGACCGTTGGTGTATCTTATGCAACAGGCACTGTTGTAAAATTCATCGCCTATGACGGCAACGACGCCGATCCTTTGGTGTTTGACAATTTAATTCTCGTCGATACATATACCGAGACTTCAACCGGTGTTTCTCTTGATTATGATATCAGCGACTCAATTAGCGTTGGTGCATATTATGCCAGCAATACTGTTGCACCTAACTCCTACGGTGTATCGGCCGACTTCTCTGCAGGTGCTTTCTCTGTAAGTGCTTATTATGATGTTACCGGCGCACACGCATATGTTGATGACGGCACTGGTGTCGACGGCGACGGCGACGGTTCCACAACCGCTGGTGGCCAGTTCCACGACAACACAACAAAGACTTCGTTTGGCGCAGATCTATCCTATGATGTATCTGACAGCCTCACAGGCTTTGCTGGTGTGCAGGTAAGCGGGACAGCAAGCGTTGAAGTAGGTCTGCAATCGGCATCTGCTACAACCTACTACGTTGGCGTTGAGTACACCGTGAACGACAACGTATCGGCTACCGTTTCTTATGCAACTGCAGACGAAATCTCCGGTCCTAAGTTCAAATCCGGCATCTCTGCCTTTATCACTGCATCGTTCTAAGTTTACTTAGACCACTGCAAAATAATTGGGCGGGCCTTATGGCTCGCCCTTTTTCTTTGGCTTGAAGGCAAAGCCATTAACAGATAGGTCTTTGAAAAACACCGGAGACCCCTATGCCCATCGCAGACATCCAAACCCGTATTGAAACCGCCTGCCAAAAAGCCGGGCGAAGCGCCGCAAGTGTAGAACTAATCGCGGTATCGAAGGTGCAACCCGACGCGCGTGTCGAGGCGGTATTGCAAAGCGGCCACCGCATATTTGGCGAAAACCGCGTGCAGGAAGCTCAGGGTAAATGGCCAACGTTCAAAGCGCAGTTTTCAGGGGTGAAGTTGCATCTGATCGGCCCCCTACAAAGCAATAAAATCAAACCCGCGCTTGAGTTGTTTGATGCTATTCATACCTTGGATCGTGAAAAACTGGCCCGAAAGCTCGCCACCGAGGTGCAGGCGCGCGGGAACTGCCCCGAGCTATTTATTCAGGTAAATACCGGCGAAGAACCGCAAAAAGCAGGGGTGTTGCCTGCCGCGCTTGAGGCCTTTATCAAGACCTGCCAAGGGTTTGATCTAGAAATATCCGGGCTGATGTGCATTCCGCCCGTTGAGGAAGAACCAAGCCTGCATTTTGCGCTGCTTGCCAAAATGGCAAAGGAAAACGGGTTGAGCGGCCTTTCCATGGGTATGAGCAGCGACTTTGAAAGCGCCATTGCGTTGGGCGCCACCCATATCCGCGTCGGCTCCGCGATCTTTGGCGAGCGGGTCAAGCCGGATTAGAAATCCAGATTGGCCACGCTCAGCGCATTTTCCTGAATAAACTCGCGGCGCGGCTCCACCACATCGCCCATCAGCTTGGTAAAGATATCATCCGCCCCCGCCATATCGTCGATCTGCACCTGCAACAGGGTGCGGGCCTCGGGGTCTAGCGTGGTTTCCCATAGCTGCCCGGGGTTCATTTCGCCCAAGCCCTTATAGCGCTGCATAGAAAGGCCCTTTTCGCCCTCGCGCATTACCGCGGCTAGCAGCTCCGAAGGGGCGTTAATCACCGTTTCGCGGTCCTTGCGCACCAGCTTGGCGGTGGCTTTATAGACCTCTTGCAAGCTGCCCGTCAGCTGCGCCAGCTTGCGCGCCTCGGCGCTGCGCAGCGCGTGGCCATCCAACACCTGAACCTCTTCCACCCCGCGCAGCACCCGCGAAAGCCGCAAGCCGCTATTTTGCGTTGGCCGCCCTTGCCAGCCGCGCTCGAATTCGGTTGAAACCAGATCAAGCCGCGTCGCCACCGCATCAGCTGCGCCTTGCGGATTGCGATCCAGCACCCCGTCAAGCAGCGCGCCGGCGATGGCGGTATGCTCCAGAATGCGGCGGGAATAGTTGGTTGGAAAGGCGTTGAGAATGGTGCGGGTCAGCCGCGCTTCTTCCACAACCCGCTTTAGATCCGCGCCCGCAATTTTGCTACCATCTCCCAGCACCAGCATGGTTTCATTCAGACCCTGCTCAATCAGATAATCCTCAAGCGCGCCTTGATCTTTCAGGTAAACCTCTGATTTACCACGAGAAACCTTATAAA
>WFUK01000056.1 GCA_015485015.1 Paracoccaceae bacterium
GATGCCCATGCTTTTGAGCGCGAAGTGCTGGAAGGTTATGGATTGATTGACGAGATTGAGCCGCGTTATCGCTCGCCCTATTTCTCGCATATTTTTGCCGGTGGCTATTCCGCCGGATATTACGCCTATCTGTGGTCGGAAATTCTTGATGCCGATGGTTTTGCCGCCTTTAAGGAAACCGGAGACATTTTCGATCCGGTTTTGGCCCAGCGCCTGCGGGAAAATGTATTTGAAGCCGGTGGCAAGCAAGAAGCCGATGAGCTTTATCGCCAATTCCGCGGTAAAGACCCGTCGATTGAACCTTTGCTGCAAAATCGCGGCTTGGATGATGGCAGCTAGGGTTTCTTTCGGCTATTCTTCCCCCGTTTTAATGGGGGAAGTGGGCCGGACCGCAAGGTCCGGGTCGAAGGGGGCAACAGACTTTCAAAACCGTAACCCGATCTCCACTTGAAATACCGCAGCCCCCTTCGCCTGTCGGCACTTCCCCCGCAAGCGGGGGAAGAATCTTTGTGGAGAGTTTGTTTCTTTTATTGCTATCCTTCGAGACGCTGCTACGCAGCTCCTCAGGATGAGGGCGGGAGTGGTGAAAAGAATTATAAAAAAGAGACGAACTCATCCTGAGGTGGCCAGCTTGCTGGCCCTCGAAGGATGGAAATTGAAAAGATCAATCTCCAGCGGAAACCATCACTTTTGGCACATCGCGCTTGTTTCTTCCTGAAATCGCAGCGCCCTTCCGCTATCCACTCGCCGCGCTAGCGCTGGCGCAGCGGGTCGAGGCTCGGCAAAGCCGAGCACCTCGCCGATGCGTTTGGTTCTTTGTTGAAACTTGGGTTTAGGGGAACTACTCCCTATTTGCTACCCCTTCGTCTCGCCATTAACCCAATGCTGGCGGCAGACCGAGACATAGCTGTCATCGCCGCCAATATTGATTTGTTCACCGGTTTTGACGGCGGTGCCTTTTTCATCAATGCGCAGCACCATGCTGGCCTTGCGCCCGCACCAGCAAATGGTGCGAATCTCGCGCAGGCTGTCGGCAATGGCCAAAAGCGCGGCGCTGCCGTCAAATAGCTTCCCCTGAAAATCCGTGCGCAAGCCATAGCACAGCACGGGCACGGAAAATTCATCGGCAAAACGCGCTAATTGCCAGACCTGCTCTTCGCTTAAAAACTGTGCCTCGTCGAGAAAAACAGCGTCGAGGGGCTTTTTGTCATTTTCAAGTTTCAGATGCTGATAGAGATCATCGCTTGCTTCAAACGGATAGGCTTTGGCCTCAAGGCCAATACGCGAAGCGATTTTGCCAGCTCCTGCGCGGTCATCTATCGCCGCCGTCAACACATGGGTGTGCATGCCGCGCTCCAGATAATTATGGTTGGCTTGCAAGAGAATGGTGGATTTGCCGGCATTCATGGCGGCGAAAGAGAAATATAGTTTTGCCATGGGGTTATTGTCCAATGATTCCCGCCATGGTCTGCGGCAGATTTTCAATAAGATCACCGGCAATAAGATAAGGTCCGGCGGCCTCGGCAGCTTTGCCATGGAGGAAAACCCCGGCGCTGGCGGCGTCAAAACCGTTCATGCCTTGCGCCAGCAGGCTTGTAATGATCCCCGCCAGCACATCGCCGGAGCCTGCACTGGCGAGCCATGGGGTGCCGCTTGTATTGATGCGGGCTTTGGCGCGGCCTTGGCCGTCCGGCGCGGCGATGATGGTGTCCGCGCCCTTCAAGACGATGATGCTTTTTAGTTTTTGCGCGGCGGTTTGCGCCGCTTCGAGCCTGGTTTGGGATTTTTCCAGCAGGCCGGGAAACAGGCGCTCAAACTCGCCTTCATGGGGGGTGAGAATGGTGTCTTGTGGCGGGGTTAGGTTTTCTCTGGCCAAAAGCGTCAGGGCGTCGGCGTCAAGCACCATGTTTTTGCCGCAAGCAAGCGCCGCCTTTAGCCAATTCTCGGCGCGATCATTTAATCCTAATCCGGGACCGATGCAGATGGCGCTGAGGCGGGGTTCTTTTAGCAAAGCCGCAAACGCCTGATCGTCCTCGCAAGGCAGAATCATCACTTCGGTTTCGTGATTGGCGAGAACCATAATGGCTGATTTGGGGGCAGCGATTTTGACAATGCCAGCCCCGGCGCGAAGGCAGGCATTGGCGGCCAGTCTTGCAGCGCCGGTCTGGTGCAAAGGGCCGCAAGCGATGAGGCCATAGCCTCGTTTATATTTATGGCTTTGGGCACCGGGTTTTGGCAGGGACCACAAAGCGGGGTTATTTTCAAAAACATGTGGATTTATTTCTTCGATAACCTTGTCGGGGATGTCGATGGGCGCAAGCCTGATCTCACCACACAAAGCCCGTCCCGGATAAAGCAGATGGCCGGGCTTTTTGCGGCAAAAGGTGATGGTGTGGGTTGCCTGCGGAGCATAGCCCAGAACTTTCCCGCTTGTACCACTGACCCCTGAAGGCATGTCCACGGCGATGAGGGCAAGCCCGCTTTGCCCGGCCTTTTGCAGGGCCTGTTTGAAACTTCCCTCTATAAGGCGCGTCAAGCCCGCACCAAACAGAGCGTCAACAATCAGCCCATAATCTTCTGCCTGCCAATCCTTGAGGGGTTTGTCTTCGCCCTGCCAGCGCTTCCGATTCACTGCCGCATCGCCCTTCAGTTTTTCAAGCGGCGCCGCGCTGGCGGTTGCTATCTGCCAACCCGCCTTGGCGAGCATGCGCGCCACCACATAGCCATCGCCGCCATTATTGCCGGGGCCGCATAAAATAAGCGTTTTTGGCTGAGCCGGATAAAGCCGGATTATTGCGTCAGCCACCGCCCGGCCTGCCTGCTCCATCAAATGCAGCGAATCAATACCTGCCTTTGCC
>WFUK01000057.1 GCA_015485015.1 Paracoccaceae bacterium
ACATCATGCGCCGCAGATACATCGCGCCGCTGCGGGTTTTCTTGCAGGCAGCGCTCAAAGGCATGCTTGCAGCGCGGGGCAAATTCGCAATGCACCGGCGCGTGATCCAGATTGGGCGGCTGGCCGTCAATCGAGGGCAAACGATCCGCGCGGGCCTCGCCCATTTTGGGCAGGGTTTCCAGCAAAGCGCGGGTATAGGGGTGCTGTGGATTGGCAAAAAGCTCTTTCACTTCCGCATGTTCCACGATCTGCCCCGCATACATCACGGCCACGCGATCCGCGATTTCGGCGATCACCCCCAGATCATGGGTGATCCAGATAATCGCCATGCCGAGCTTTTGGCGCAGCTCTTTGATCAGCTCGATGATTTGCGCCTGGATGGTAACATCCAGCGCGGTGGTTGGCTCGTCGGCGATCAAGACCTTGGGATCACAGGCCAGTGCAATCGCGATCATCACGCGCTGGCGCATCCCGCCGGAAAACTGGTGTGGGTAATCCTTAAGCCGCGCGGTGGCGTCAGGAATGCCGACCAGCTCCAGCAGCTCGGCGGCGCGCTTTTTGGCGGCTTTTTTTGAAAGCCCCATATGCACGCGCAGCGGCTCAACAATTTGAAAGCCAACGGTAAATACCGGATTGAGCGAGGTCATCGGGTCTTGAAAGATAAAGCCGATCTCGCCACCACGGATATGGCGCAGATCATCGTCGGAAATATTGCGAATATCGCGACCGTCAAATTCGATCTCGCCATCCTGAATTTCGGCAGGCGGCATCGGCAGCAATTTCAGCAATGACATCATGGTCACGGATTTGCCCGAGCCACTTTCGCCAACAATGCCCAGCAGCTCGCCCGGCTTTAGATAAAAGCTGACGTTATTCACGGCATGGACATCACCATCACGGGTTTTGAACACGGTTTTCAGGTTCGCCACGTCTAGAATCGCGGCGTTCAGGTCTTTCATTCATACCCCTCCGAGGGAAATGCCGCATTGGGCGTGACACTTTGTGCCTTTTGACCGTAAGGTAAACATATGTTGTTACAAACGACAACTGATATTTGAGGTCTTGACCATCGGGTCAGGATTTTTCAGGATAAGCCACCCAAAAAAGCAGGATCCTATGCCCGACCATTACACCCCCCGCGAAATGCTGCAAAAACTGGTGGCGTTTCCTACCGTTTCCGATGTGAGCAATCTTGAGCTGATCGATTTTGTCGAGGATTATCTGGCGGGGCACGGGGTGAAGAGCCACCGTGTTTATGATGAAACCGGAGAGAAGGCCAATCTGTATGCGGTAATCGGACCGGATGTGGAGGGCGGTGTGGTGCTGTCTGGCCATACGGATGTGGTGCCGGTCAAGGGCCAGCCATGGGATAGCGATCCTTTTACCGTTACCGAAAAAGACGGCAGGCTTTATGGCCGTGGCACCTGCGATATGAAAGGGTTTGACGCGCTGGCGCTGGCTTTGGTGCCTGATATGCTGAAGGCGGATATGAAGCGGCCGATCCAGATTGCGCTGTCTTATGACGAGGAGGTCGGCTGCCTTGGCGCGCCGTTTATGATTTCCGATATGGTGGCCAGCCTGCCGCGCGCGGCGGCGGTGATTGTGGGTGAGCCTTCGATGATGCAGGTGGTGAGCGGCCATAAAGGCGCGATCGGGTTTTTGACCGAGGTGCGGGGGTTTGAAATCCATTCCTCGTTGATGCATCAAGGGGTGTCGGCGGTGATGGTGGCGGCGCGCTTGGTGGAATGGCTGCGGCTGCGCTTCGAGGAAAATATGGCGGCCACGCCCAATGCGATTGATGCGGAGTTCGAGCCGCCTTTCACCACTTTGCATGTGGGGGTGATCAAGGGCGGATCGGCCACGAATATTACGGCGCTGGATGCCAGCTTCAGCTGCGATATCCGCTGCCCTGCCTCGCAAGATCCGCTGGAATGGCACGCGCGCTATATGGAATATGTGGCCAAGGTCGAGGCCGAAATGCAGGCGATTCAGCCAAGTGCAAAAATCACGGTCACCGCGCGCGATGTGAACCCCGCCCTGAAGCCCGAAACCGATGGCGCAGCCGAGGCCATTGCGCGGCGCCTTACCGGCGATAACGGCACCCATGTGGTGAGCTATGGCACCGAGGCCGGACAATTCCAGCGCGAGGGCTATTCGGTGGTGGTATGTGGCCCCGGCAGCATTGATCAGGCGCATCAGCCCAATGAATTTATCACGATTGAACAATTTGAAGCCGGCGAGGCATTTTTGCGCCGCCTTATCGAAACCCTGAAGGAGTAACCCATGGCTAAAATCAACCGATTTGCAGAAATGCTGCCCGAAATCACCGAGTGGCGCCGCGATCTGCACCAAAACCCCGAGCTTTTATTTGATTGCCACCGCACCGCCGGGGTGGTGGCTGATAAGCTAAAAGAATTTGGCGTGGACGAGATCGTGACCGGCCTTGGCCGCACCGGCGTGGTGGGGGTGATCAAGGGGAAATCCACCGGTTCGGGCAAGGTGATTGGC
>WFUK01000058.1 GCA_015485015.1 Paracoccaceae bacterium
CACCGATGTGATCCTGCGCCGGATGGATGCTTATGTGAAATGCATCACCCCGCAATTCAGCCAAACCGACATCAACTTCCAGCGCGTGCCGGTAGTAGACACCTCTAATCCGTTCATCTCGCGCAGCATCCCGACGCCGGACGAAAGCCTCGTGGTGATCCGCTTCAAAAATCCGGCGGGGATTGATTTTCCTTACCTGACCAACATGATCAATGGTAGCTGGATGAGCCGCGCCAACTCGATCGTGGTGCCGGGTGGCAAGATGGACCTTGCCATGCAACTGATCCTGACCCCGCTGATCCTGCGGTTGGCCGATAACGCGAAAAGGGCTTAAAACTATGGAAAACAATATGGCAAATGCCATCCGTGCGCTGAGCATGGATGCGATTCAAAAAGCAAATTCCGGCCATCCGGGCATGCCGATGGGCATGGCCGATGTTGCCACCGTGCTGTTCAACCGTTTTATGAAGATCGACCCGAGCAACCCTGACTGGGCCGACCGTGATCGCTTTGTGCTTTCGGCGGGCCACGGCTCTATGCTGCTTTATTCGATCCACCACCTGCTGGGCTATGACGATATGCCAATGTCGGAAATCAGCAATTTCCGCCAGATGGGCGCGCGCACCGCTGGCCACCCTGAATATGGCCACGCCAAAGGCATTGAAACCACCACTGGCCCGCTTGGCTCCGGCATTGCCACCGCTGTGGGCATGGCCCTCGCCGAGCGCATGAAAAACGCCCGTTTTGGCGATAATCTGGTGGATCACCACACCTATGTGATTGTCGGTGATGGCTGCCTGATGGAGGGCATCTCCCACGAAGCGATTGATTTTGCTGGCAATCTAGGCCTTGGCAAGATGATTGTGATGTGGGACGATAACTCGATTTGCATCGATGGCGATACCGCCCTTTCCACCGGCACCGACCAGATGAAGCGCTTTGACGCCGCCAAATGGCACACGATTGCGGTTGACGGCCATGATAAAGAGGCCGTGGCCAAAGCGATCGAGGCCGCCAAGGCCGATCCGCGCCCGAGCTTCATTGCCTGCAAAACCATCATCGGTTTTGGCGCGCCCAATAAGCAAGGCACCGCCGCCACCCATGGCGCCCCGCTGGGGGATGACGAAATCGCCGCCGCCCGCGAAGTCCTGGGCTGGCCCCATGCGCCTTTCACCATTCCTGACGATGTGAAAGCCAACTGGGAAGCCATCGCCACCAAAGGCAACAAAGCGCAAGGTGAATGGGCCGCGCGTCTGGAAGGCTCAAGCCATGCGAAAGATTTCCGCGCGGCGTTGGCTGGCCCTGATCTGGCGGCGATCAACACCGCAATGACCGAATACCGCAAGAGCCTGAGCGCCGATGCACCCAAGGTCGCCACCCGTAAAGCCAGCCAGATGGCGCTGGAGATCATCAACGCCACCACCGATACCACCATCGGCGGCTCGGCCGATCTCACCGGCTCCAACCTGACCAAAACCGCCACCACCGGTCCCGTCTCGGCGGATGATTTCTCCGGTCGTTATATCTATTACGGGGTGCGCGAGCATGGCATGGCGGCGGCGATGAACGGCCTCGCTTTGCATGGCGGCTTTGTGCCATATGGCGGCACCTTCTTGGTGTTTGCGGATTATATGCGCGGCGCGATGCGGCTTTCCGCCCTGATGGGCAAGCGGGTAGTCTATGTTCTCACCCATGATAGCATCGGCCTTGGCGAAGACGGCCCGACCCACCAGCCGGTGGAAACCGTGGCCAGCCTGCGCGCCATTCCGAATCTCAACGTCTATCGCCCTGCCGATGCGGTCGAAACCGCCGAAGCCTGGGAGCTGGCCTTGGCAGACGAGGGCACACCCTCCGTGCTTTGCCTGTCTCGCCAGGGTCTGCCAACATTGCGCACCGCCCATACGGATGAGCTGCAAAGCGCCAAAGGGGCATATGTGCTGCGCGAGGCCGAGGGCGCGCGTGATGTCACCATCATCGCCACCGGTTCCGAGGTTGAAATCGCCATGAGTGCTGCCGATAAACTGGCCGAAAGCGGTGTAAAAGCCGCCGTGGTTTCGGCCCCGTGCTTTGAGCGCTTCAAGGCGCAATCTGCCGCCTATCGCAGCGATGTGCTAGGCACTGCGCCGCGCGTGGGCATCGAGGCCGCCATCCAGCAAAGCTGGGGCCCCTTGCTAGGCGACAATTCTGCCTTTATTGGCATGGATAGCTTTGGCGCCTCGGCACCGGCAGACGAGCTATACAAACACTTTGGCATCACGGCACAAGCCGTGGTAGACGCTGCAAACACACTAATCAACGCTTAAGGGGAAACCATCATGACTGTAAAAGTAGCCATCAACGGCTTTGGCCGCATCGGCCGCAACGTGCTTCGCGGCATCATCGAATCCGGCCGCACCGATATCGAAGTTGTTGCCATCAACGACCTCGGCTCGGTTGATTTTAACGCCCACCTGCTGCAATTCGACAGCGTGCATGGTCGTTTTCCTGCCAAAGTCACCGTGGATGGCGACACCATCGACGTGGGCCGTGGTCCGATCAAGGTAACCGCCATTCGCAACCCTGAAGAGCTGCCATGGGAAGGCGTGGATATCGCGCTGGAATGCACCGGTTTCTTTACCGCCAAGGATAAAGCCGAAGCGCATCTGAAAAACGGCTCCAAAAAGGTGCTGATCTCCGCGCCGGGTGCCAATGCCGATAAAACCATCGTTTATGGCGTGAACCACGACACCCTGACCGCGGACGACATCATCGTGTCCAACGCCTCTTGCACCACCAACTGCCTGTCGCCTGTTGCGCATGTGCTGCACAACCTCGTGGGCATCAAGAGCGGCTTCATGACCACAATCCACTCCTACACCGGTGATCAGCCAACGCTCGACACCATGCATAGCGACCTTTATCGCGCCCGCGCGGCGGCCCTGAACATGATCCCGACCTCCACCGGCGCCGCCAAAGCCGTTGGCCTGGTGCTGCCTGAGCTGAACGGCAAGCTGGACGGGGTTTCCATCCGCGTGCCAACACCAAATGTTTCGGTGGTGGACCTTTGCTTCCTGCCCAACCGCGCCACATCTGTTGATGAAATCAACAACGCCATCCGCGCAGCGGCTGACGGCGAGCTGAAAGGCGTGCTGGGCTATACCGATGTGCAAAACGTGTCGATGGATTTCAACCACGACCCGCATTCCTCGATCTTCCACATGGACCAAACCAAGGTGATGGAAGACGGCATTGTGCGCATTCTGACATGGTATGACAACGAGTGGGGCTTCTCCAACCGTATGGCCGATACCGCTGTTGCCATGGGCAACCTCTAAACCAACAATCGGGTGGCCCTCGCGCCACCCAAACAGGAGACCAACATGGCCCTTATTACCCTTCGCCAACTGCTGGACCACGCCGCCGAAAATGATTACGGCATGCCGGCTTTTAACATTAACAACATGGAGCAAGGCCTTGCGATCATGAAGGCCGCGTCGAAAGTCAACGCGCCCGTCATCATGCAAGCCTCGCGCGGCGCACGCTCTTATGCGGGCGACATCATGCTGCAACACATGATCCAGGCGCTGGCCGAAATGTATCCGGACATCCCCGTTTGTATGCATCAGGATCACGGCAATAACGAGCAGACCTGCATGTCTGCGATCAAATACGGGTTCACCTCGGTGATGATGGACGGCTCGCTGAAATCCGACATGAAAACCCCGGCCGATTTTGAATATAACGTTGATATCACTGAAAAAGTATCGCGTATGGCCCATTGGGTTGGCGCTTCGGTTGAAGGCGAGCTTGGCG
>WFUK01000059.1 GCA_015485015.1 Paracoccaceae bacterium
CCGCTGCGGGATCAGATGACGGCCCTTTCGGCGCAGGTTGAAGCTTCGGATGGCACGGCTACCGAAGCGCGGCTTTGGGCGGTGGAAGGCCGTGTAGAAGGGCTGGTGGCCGAGCTTGAAAGCCTGCGCGCGGCGCTGGGGAACTTGGCGGAGGAAGGCGGGACGATATCGGCCGATACCGTGGCCAGCATCGCGGCCTACCGCACCAGAATTGATGCGCTTCAGGCGCAGGTCGATGAAATTACCGCGCGGCAAGGTGCGCTAACCCGCCAGATGGAACAGGTGCAGCAAAGTAGCAGCGCGCAGGTGGAAGAGGCGCAGGCCTTGGTCGAGGAAGCCAGCGCCACGGCGATGAGCGCGCAGGCAAGGGCGACGCTGATCGCCGGTTTGACCCAAGTGGAAACCGCGCTGCAAACCGGCGCTGATTTTTCAGAGGCTTTGGATGGGCTGGCCGAGGTAACCACAAGCCCCGCGCCGGAAATACTGGTGGCGATGTCGGGCGGGGTGCAAAGCCTTGAGGCGCTGGAGTTGAGTTTTCCGATTGCTGCACATGCGGCTATTCGGGCGGATATTTCGGCGGGTGGTGACGATGGCGGGTTGTCCGGCCTTGGTTCGTTTTTGAAAGCGCAGGTCGCAACCCGCTCTTTAACGCCGCAATCCGGGGCCAGCGCCGATGCGGTGCTTTCGCGGATGGAAGCCGCGCTAAAGGCGGGTGATCTGGCAGGGGTGGCGGCCGAGGCGGCGGATTTGCCGGAGGCGGCCATGGTGGAAATGGCGGCGTGGTTGGCGCAGGCCAAGGCGCGGGCCGAGGCATTGGCTACATTTGAAGCATGGCGCGCGGCGCTGGAGGCGGTTGAATAATGATTTGGTCTTTAATCAAGGCAGCGATTTTTATCTCGCTGGCCACGGCGCTGGCCTTGGCCGCAAGCTATTTACAAGACACCCCGGGCGAGGTGCGGATCGCCTTTGGCCTGCGCGAAATCAGCCTGACACCGCTGGTTTTTGTCATCGGCGCTTTGGGGAGTTTTGCGGCCTTTTGGATCGTGCTGAAGCTGGCCGGATTTCTGGTGGCGGTGCTGCGGTTTTTGCGCGGGGATAAAACCGCGATCAGCCGGTTTTGGGATAAGCGGCGCGAGCAGCGCGGCTATCGGGCGCTGGCCGATGGCATGGTGGCGCTGGCTTCGGGCGAGGGGCAGGTGGCGGTGGCCAAGGCCGCCAAGGCCGAAAAGCTGCTGGCCAAGCCCGAGCTGACGCGGCTGATTTCGGCGCAGGCGGCGGAAATGGCCGGCAATCCCGCGCAGGCGGTCGAAATTTACAAAGAGCTTTTGGGCCATGATCGCACCCGCTTTGTCGGGGTGCGCGGCTTGATGAAGGCCAAGCTGGCGGAGGGCGATACCGAAACCGCGCTGAAGCTGGCCGAGAAGGCTTTTGCCCTGAAGCCGCGCCATAACGAGACGCTGGACACGCTATTTACCCTGCAATCCGAAACCCAGGATTGGGAGGGCGCGCGCAAAACCTTGCTGGCTAAAACAAGAGCCAAGCTGCTGCCAAAGGATGTCGCAACCCGACGGGATGCGGTGCTTTCGGTGGCGAGCGCGATGGTGGCCCATGGCGAAGGCAATGCAAGCAAAGCGCGGGAAGCCGCGGTATTTGCCAACCGGAACGCCCCCGCGCTGGTGCCCGCTGCGGTGCTGGCCGCGCAGGTTTATGCCGCAGAAAACACCCCTAAAAACGCGGTTCGGGTGCTGAAAAAAGCCTGGGAGGCCAATCCGCATCCCGACTTGGCCGCCGCTTTTGCCGCCTTGGTGCCAGACGAAACCCCGCAGGCGCGGATATTGCGCTTTCAGCCCTTGCTAAAGCTGCGCAAGGATCATTCGGAAACCGCCCTGCTCGAAACCGAGCTGCATTTGGCGGCAGAGGATTTTCCGGCCGCGCGGCGCGCTTTGGGGGATCTGCCGGATACCGCACCCACCAGCCGCGCCTTGGCCCTGATGGCGGCGATTGCCCGAGGCGAAGGCGCGCCCGAAGAGGTGATTCGCAGCTGGCTGGCCCGCGCCGTGAGCGCGCCCCGCAGCGAAATGTGGGTTTGCTCGGCTTGCCATTCTGTGCAGGCGCAATGGGCGCCGGTATGCGCAAATTGCGAAGGGTTTGATACTTTAAGCTGGGAGCTGCCGAGTGAAGAAGGCACGGGGATTTTGCCCGAGGCGATGCTGCCTTTGATCGAGCGCCCTGCGCCAATGGATATTCCGGAGCCAGAGG
>WFUK01000060.1 GCA_015485015.1 Paracoccaceae bacterium
GGGCAGCCCATCACGATGGTGCCGCCATGGGCGCAGCTATCACCCATGCGCGCAGCTGGCGTGGAGCAGATCATCACCGTTCCCGAACCTTTGGCCACAGTATCGGGCGGGCCGACACACACGGCCATATTGCCCATTGTCGCCGCCGGCATGCAGCCGATCAGCACCGTAGGCTTGCCGGGCGGCAAGAGCGGGCCACCGACATGGGGAATGGGCACGGGGGCGGGTGTTACCATCGGGCAGGCGTGAAAATCGCCAATTCTAGCTGCCGGTTGTCCCATCTATGCCTCCCTTTTTGGCCATTGCATTGCAGTTTGCGAAGAAAGAAATACTATCCAACACCTTCCCCCGTTTTGCCACCGCTTTCTTGCGCCAATTGCCCATTGCCGCCTTTGGCGATATCCAGCCCGCGCCCGAGCAGAAGCTGCCCCTGGCGGTTGATATCCTCGGGCAATTCCGGCGCATAAAAGCTTTGCAGCTGCGCCGAAAAAACCAGCAAGCCCGGCAGATGCGGCGGGCCGGTCGGGGCTTCTTCATCATCAGGCAGCGGCACATTAAAGCCCGCTTCGCACATCATGGTATCGGCATCCTCGGAATCCAGCGCAAAAGATTCCAGCGCTTTTTTAGTCTCTTGCGTGGGCTTGAAAACCCAAGCCTCGGCGGCCACAAGCGCCTTGGTTTTCGCGTCCGGCTCCAGCAGATCCCGCGCCGCAAGGCAGCCCCACCAGACCCCCTCTCTGGGCGGGAGAGCCAGCGCCAGCATCTTCAGCGCATCCATCAGCAGGTTTTGCGCCACCAGTTCCTCGATCAGCTTGGCGACCGGATCTTTGGGGCCGGTTTCGGGCCGGAACGGGAATTTAACCTTGCCAAGGCGAACCACCTCGCCCGCGCTGCGTTTCTCGATTTTTGTAAGGCCGGTGAAGGCCGATTTCGTATTCATATCGTCCTCCTCCCTAATTAATCTTAACCAAAGAACCCTTAACCGTCAGGATTCCTCCGGCCTTGACGGTTGTCATACCCTTGCCCTCAAGCTTCGCGGTTGCGCCTTTTGCCGTCAGGGCGCCACTCGCTTCCAGCTTCATCACGCCTCCGGCTTTGGCCTCCACCTTGCCGGTGCCTTCGACCTTGATCGTGGTTGATTTGATCTTGATCTCCGACGAGGTCATCTCGATGCTGGACCCGCCCACCGTCAGATTGATCTTGGTGCCGGCGGTGATATCGAGGGTATCGCCGACATCAATGGTATAATTCGCGCCGATGGTATCGTCTTTATCACTGCCCACCGTAACGGTTTCATTATTCCCCACGCTGCGGTCACGATTATTGGCGATGGTCAGGCTTTCATCGCCATCCTTCACCTCGAAGCTGTGATTACCCTTTTCCAGCCATTCGGTCTTGTCATTATAGATCTTCTGGGTCAGGTCGCCCGGGTCTTTTTTCTCAAAGCCGATGCTGATCTCGGCGTTGTTTTTAATGGTTTCCTTATAGTCTTTTTCCGATTGCAAGCGGATGAATTCTTTGTCTTTTTTATCCTCGAACACCAGCTCGTGAAAGCCGGAACCGCCCTTGGAGCTGTTGGATTTCATCCCGTGCTGGGTCATATTATCGGGAAATTTGAACGGGTGTTTATTGGCGTCATTATAAAGCATACCGGTTACTATCGGGCGGTCCGGGTTGCCTTCCTCGAATTGCACCACCACTTCCTGCCCGATGCGCGGAATATGAAAAGACCCCCAGCTCTGCCCCGACATATTTTGCGAAACCCGAATAAAGCAGGTGGTTTTATCGTCTTTCATCCCGTCGCGATCCCAATGAAACTGCACCTTGATGCGGCCATATTGATCGGTGAATATCTCGTCGCCCTTCGGGCCGGTTACAATCGCGGTTTGCAGCCCCGCGATGATTGGTCGAGGGGTGGTGAGCGGCGCGCGAAACGGCTCGGATTTAAGCTGGACCGAAAACACACTCTCGTAGCTTTCTTTCTTTTCCTCACCCGCGCCCCCCTCGGCTTGCCGATCGCCCGTTTGCGCGTTGGCCTGCCCGTCTTTATCCTGATCCGTCTCGATCTGGAGCTTGTGATTGGCGGCCAGCACCAGATATTCCTCGTTAAAATCCGAACGCGGATGCTCGATCAGATTGAAGGTGCCGCCCACGGCCATGGTGCGCACATTGCTCTTTCCCCAGGTGCGCTTATAATCCGCCGCCAGTGATTCCGCTCTGATCTTGGTGCGGGTTTTGCCGGAATTGGCGAGATCATAAATGCCCGGATAATCATAAACCTCGATATCCTTATGGCTATGCACCCCTTTGGGAATGGCGGTTACCGATTTCAGATCGGTATTGGGTTTTTTGAAATCATAATCCGTCAGCGTGACCTTGCCGGAATTCACCCGCTCGCTGCTTTTCCATTCATAAATATGATCCTCATCGCGCTTGAACGAGCCCTCGCCCTGCTCCTCGAAGGCAAAGCGGATATTGGCCGCCCCCTCCAGCGCCCGATGCGAGCCCAAACCATCGGCCAAAACCAGCGTTTCCTTGCTACTGTCATGGGTGAAGAAATAGTAAATGCCCTCCTCCTCCATCAAGCGGCTGACGAAATCAAAATCGCTCTCGCGATATTGCACCAGATATTCGCGTTTTGTGAAGCTGGCCGAGGTTTTATCCTGAATATCGGAAAACCCGCGCGCCGAAAATATCGCTTTAATCACTTCCAGCGCCGATTTCTCCTGAAAGATTTTGCAATCCGCATGCAGGGTCAAAAACCACAGCCAAGGCCGGACCTCGGCCCGATAAAGCGCCTGCCCGCCAAAGCGCCCCTCATAGGTGCAGCTCACGCAATACCCGTGCCAGTAGCGGGTATTGCCTTCCTCGTCATCCAGCTCAAGCGACAGGCGTTGCCCGACCACATCTTGCAGCTTCAGATCATGATCCGGTGATAAAAACTGAATATCGGTTTCGGTTAGCTCCGACATTTTTTCCGTCACATCGGCGCGCAGCAATACCATTTTCTTGGGCCCCAGCGGCCCTTTTAATCGTAGCTGCCTGTTTTCCAACACTACATCAGCAGGCATAATATCCTCCTTTCAATATTTTTACGCGCCCTAAAATCATTGGCGCTTCTCGATAATATGGTCTTCTCTTTTTAACCGGCCAATAATACCGGGGTGTATCGCCCAAAGAGAGTTTAATATAACCCCCTCGTCAAGGTCTCGCATTAAATCAAATGTGGTATCATAACAGTAACAAACCACCGGCGTGGGGAAATATTCTTCGGCCGATAACATAGCAGATAAGTATTTTTCGCCCTCGATCAACCAATGGCCCTCACCATCACTGATCAAAACAATGCTTTCTTCGGGTTCTTTTTGTAGGTCAGACATCACAAATCCCCCAGCAAGGCCGCAAGATCGGCGTCCATTTCGTCGTCATCATCATCGTCATCATCACCAAAGCCCGATAGCAGATCGTCCAACCCATCATCGCTATCGCCGTCCATATCCAGGTCCATGTCTAGATCCATATCCAGATCATCATCCATATCCAGCCCCGGATCATCCTCACTATCACCGCCTCCGCCGCCCGCTGGCGCGGCTTTCGCCGCCGGTTTTTCGGGTTTGATATTGCTGGAAATGCCCACCCCGGTGCTGGCTTTCAGCTTGCCGCTTTTCATCTCCTTGGCCGCATCGCCTGACCAGATCCCGAGCAGTTCACCCCCGCCCACCGCCTGAAACGAGCCAAGCTTGACCATGTTTTGCCCCTGCACCGAAATCACCGGCATAAAGCCGCGCGCAATCACATCCGCCGCGCCCGAAACGCTCAGCAAACGCTCGGTGCAGGGCAGCGCCACCTGATCGCCGTATTGATCGGTCATATAATGAAACGGCATATCGTTGAGCGACAGGATCGAGCCAAGGCTCATATCCCCGCCCTGCTGCGCCTTGGTTTCGGCCAAAAGCACCGCAACCAGAAGCGCCGGATTGGCCATTAGCAGGCTGCGCATGCCCTCTTTCAGGGTAAATTCCTCATAGTCAAACCGGTCCAGCGGCTCGGTTTTTTTGCCATATGGCATCCGCAGCATAAAGCGCGGGCTGGCCAATCCGAGGTATTTTGCCTCCGGCATTTCCGCCAGCGCATCCCATGTGTCTTTCACCAGCTTATGACGGTCCTCGATTTTGGTGGCCATAAATCCGGTGCTGATGGCGCTGATAAACGGCGCATCCATCTGGGCGCAAATCCGCGCCATGCGGGCCAAAAGCTCGGCATGGGTCGGGGTTTCTTCCCAGGTATATAGACCAACCACCGCCGAAATCGGCCCCGCGCTTTCGTCTTGGCGCGGCTTTTCCACCAGCATATCATAAAGGCCGCTTTCGGCCATATCATCCTGCGCGGCCAGATCAGCGGTGAATTCCTCAACGCTGATATCATAGACCACCACCTCCAGCTCGGCGCTGGATTCCACCCGCCGCCCGAGCAGCTCGATCGAGCGCCACGCGGCCTCGACGCTCTGAAAATCGGGGTGATGCAACACGCTGCTCATCGCGGTGGAAAGCGCCTTATCCACCGCCTCGATCATCGCCTCGGCACCATTATCCGGCGCGGCCACAATATGCGGGCCAATGATGCGCGAGATCAAATCGCTCGCCGCACTGGCCTCGGGCTGCGGGGTGCTATCGCCGATCAAATTCTGGAATTCCGTCAGCCGCAAATCCGCCGGAGCCTCCGCGCCCTTGCTGCGCTTCTGGCTCAAGGCCCGAAAATCGCCAAACGCCCCGCCCCAAGCCTGCATCCGCTCGACATTTTGCTCAAAATTCCGGCCCGATTTCAGATCCCGCCGCAGCCCCGCCAGCTCGCTAAAC
>WFUK01000061.1 GCA_015485015.1 Paracoccaceae bacterium
GGATAGACATGCTCACCACCTCATCGCCCGTCGCCAGCTTGACGCCGCGCACCCCGGTGCTATCGCGGCCCTTGAATACCCGCACATCGGTAACGGGAAAGCGGATGGCTTTGCCAAGGCTGGTGGTCAGCATAAAGTCGTTATTCTCGTCGCAGATCTGGGCCTTGATCAGGCGCATACCCTCATCGAGCTTCATGGCGATCTTGCCGTTGCGCATCACATTGGTGAAATCCGATAGCGCATTGCGGCGCACGCCGCCCAGATTGGTGGCAAACACGATTTGCAGGTCTTTCCAATCGGTTTCGTCGCGGTCCACCGGCATGATGGCGGCAATGCCCACGCCCTGCGGAATCGGCAGGATGTTGACAATCGCCTTGCCGCGCGCATTGCGCCCGCCGCGCGGCAGTTTCCATGTTTTGAGCTTGTAAACCATGCCCTCGGTGGTGAAAACCAAGAGCGGCGTGTGGGTGTTGGCGACAAACAGCGTGGTGACAAAATCCTCGTCCTTGGTGTTCATCCCCTGAAGCCCCTTGCCGCCGCGCTTTTGCTCGCGGAATTCGTCCAGAGGGGTGCGCTTGATATAGCCGGAATTGGTGACGGTGACGACCATATCCTCGCGCTCGATCAGGTCTTCGTCGTCCATATCGGCGGCGAATTCCACGATTTCAGAGCGCCGTGGCCGGGCAAACATATCCCGCACTTCGATCAGCTCATCCGAGATAATCGCCATGATCCGCTTGCGAGAGCGCAGGATTTCGAGGTAATCCTTGATCTTGCCCGCCAGCTCTACCAGCTCGTCGGTGACTTCTTGCACGCCCATCGCGGTGAGGCGCTGAAGCCGCAGTTCCAGAATGGCGCGGGCTTGGGTTTCGGACAGGTAATAGGTGCCATCCTCGTTCATCTTATGGCTCGGATCGTCGATCAGCTGGATATAGCTGGCGATATCCTGCGCCGGCCAGCGCCGCGTCATCAGCTTTTCGCGGGCTTCAGAAGGGTTGGCCGAAGCGCGGATGGTGGCGACGATCTCGTCTACATTGCTAACGGCCACGGCAAGACCACATAGGATATGGCTGCGATCACGGGCTTTGCGCAGCTCGAATGCCGTGCGCCGCGCGACCACTTCTTCGCGGAACTTGATGAATTCGCTGAGGAATTTCTTTAGCGTCAGCGTTTCAGGGCGGCCGGCATTTAGCGCCAGCATGTTGCAGCCAAAGCTCGTTTGCAGCGGCGTAAAGCGATAGAGCTGGTTCAGCACCACCTCGGCGGTGGCATCGCGCTTCAGCTCGATCACCACCCGCACGCCAAAACGATCAGACTCGTCTTGCACATGGGCGATGCCCTCGATCTTTTTATCCCGCGCCAGCTCGGCGATTTTTTCGATCATCGTGGCCTTATTGACCTGATAGGGAATCTCGGTAATCACAATCGCATAGCGATCCTTGCGGATTTCCTCGACCGTGGATTTCGCCCGCATCACCACAGAGCCACGCCCCTCGCGATAAGCCTTATGCGCGCCTTGGCGGCCCAGAATAATAGCGCCGGTCGGGAAATCCGGCGCGGGGATATATTCGATCAGATCATCCACGGTCATATCGGGATTTTCCATCAAAGCCAGCGTGCCGTTGATCACCTCACCCAGATTATGCGGCGGAATATTGGTGGCCATGCCCACGGCAATGCCGCCCGCGCCATTGACCAGCATATTGGGAAAGCGGGCAGGGAGGACGGTTGGCTCGCGGTCTTTACCGTCATAATTGTCTTGAAAATCAACGGTGTCTTTGTCCAGATCGGCGGTAATAAACCCTGCGACTTTTTCCATCCGCACTTCGGTATAACGAAAGGCCGCCGCTTTATCCCCGTCCATCGAGCCAAAATTGCCCTGGCCATCGAGCAAAGGCACCGACATCGAGAAATCCTGCGTCATCCGCACCAGGGCGTCATAGATCGAGGCATCGCCATGGGGGTGGTATTTACCCATCGTGTCCGAAACCGGGCGGGCGGATTTGCGGTAGCTTTTGTCAAAGGTATTGCCGACCTCGTTCATCGCATAGAGAATGCGGCGGTGAACCGGCTTTAAACCATCACGCAAATCGGGGATAGCGCGCGAAACAATCACGCTCATCGCATAATCGAGATAAGAGGTTTTCATCTCGTCTACGATGGCAATTTTCGGCCCGCCATAGACATATTTTTGCGGCTCGTCGCCATCTTTTTTGTTGGTCTCGTCGCTCACGATCACTCACCCTGCTGAAACACAATATATTGTGTTGCACCCTATCAAATCCGGCGCGGCAACGCAATCACTGGTTCGCCAATGCCAGGATGTTTCGCGGGCCATGAAAATTATCATAAAACTGTCGCGCGGGTGACAATATTCCGAAGCATGTCTTTGAATTATTGTGTTTTGTAAATTGATTGATTGACCGTAAGCGTCAAATTTGCCTACTATCCAGCCGTCTGAGAACCCGTAGTGGTAAAAGCCCCGCTATATAGATGTCGGCCTTAGGGATTATCCGGAGCGCTTAACCCGCGCTCGCCGTCGCAGGCAGTCGGCTGTATAGATTCCCGCTAGATGCGGGCGATTGGCTATGCATAGGTTGTTTTTCAACATGCCGCATTTGCTTGATTGGTAACGGAGTGAGACATGCTGAATCTTAAACCTGTGCTGCGCATATTGGCGCTATTGGTCATGGCCCTCTGGGGGCAAAATGCGGCGGCTTTGGACTGTGGCTCGGCTACGGGCGTGGCTGGTGGCAATACGGCGGCGGAATTATTCGCCAATGCAACCGAAGACACGTGCGGAACTGCGTCTTTTACAGCTGGTCCCACAAAAAACGGTCATATTTTCTATGCGGATGAATACGGGGTTACGGTTCAATTCATTTACAATGGTGTGCTTTTTGCGCCCACATCAAAATCACTTTCTTGCACCGGCTCGCTCGGTGGTTCCGGTAATGCAAATACGATACGGGAGCTTTATTTTGCAACCGTATCGTATTCAACGGTTTGCACTCTCAATTACAC
>WFUK01000062.1 GCA_015485015.1 Paracoccaceae bacterium
GAATTTATCTCTGCCAAGCGCTCCAAGGGCCAGCTTAGCAATTTCAATATCTCGGTCGGGGTCTCGGATGCCTTTATGCAGGCGGTGGACAGCGACGCGGATTTTGATCTGGTGCATAAGGCCGAGCCATTTGCCACGGCTGCAAAAAACGCCGCTGGCCAGTGGATTTACAAAACCATCCGCGCCCGCGACCTGTGGAACCGGATCATGCGCAACACCTACGAGGCCGCCGAGCCGGGGGTTTTGTTTCTCGACCGGATCAATACCGAGAATAACCTGCATTATTGCGAGATTATCGAAGCGACAAATCCTTGCGGCGAAATCCCGATCCCCGATCATGGCTGCTGCTGCCTTGGCTCGATGAACCTCACCAGGTTTGTCGTTGATCCCTTTGGCGAAGCGCATTTTGATAAGGCGGGTTTTGCCGAGGTGGTGGCCACGGCGGTGCGGATGCTGGATAATGTGCTGGATGTTACGGTCTGGCCGCTGCAAGAACAGGCGCAAGAAGCGATGAACAAGCGCCGGATCGGGCTGGGATTTACCGGGCTGGGCGATGCGCTGATCATGCTCGGCCTGCGCTATAATAGCGAGGCGGCGCGGGAATTTGCCGCCGATGTTACCCGCCAGATGCGCGATGCGGCTTACCGCGCCAGCATTGCACTGGCGCGGGAAAAAGGCGCGTTTCCAATGCTGGAGGCAGATAAATTCCTCAAATCCGGCATGGCCCGCCGCCTGCCCGAGGATATCCGGGCCGATATCCGCCAATACGGCCTTCGCAATTCCCATCTGCTTTCCATCGCCCCGACCGGCACGATTTCGCTGGCTTTTGGTGATAATTGCTCGGGCGGGATCGAACCGGCATTTGCATGGTTTTACACCCGCAAAAAGCGCGAGCCGGATGGCTCGATGGCGGAATACAAGGTCGAGGATCATGCCTATCGGCTTTACCGCGAGGCAGGGGGCGACGAGGCGAATTTGCCCGAGGCTTTTGTCGGCGCGATGGAGATTTCTGCCGATGACCATATGAAGATGCAAGCCGCCATCCAGCCCTATATCTGCGCCGCGATTTCCAAAACCGTAAACGTGCCGGCCGATTATCCCTTTGCCGATTTCGAGGCGCTTTATATGCAGGCGTGGAAGGCGGGCCTGAAGGGCATTACCACCTATCGGCCCAATGATATCACCGGCTCGGTGCTATCGGTCGAGGGCGAAGCGCTGCCCGCCAGCCCCGATATCAGCGCGCCGATGGATCGCCCGTTGGCGCTGGAAGGCAACACCTATAAAATGCGCTGGCCCGAGAACGAGCATGCGATTTATATCACCATCAATGACGTGATTTCGGACGGGCAGCGGCGGCCTTTCGAGGTGTTTATCAACTCCAAAAACATGGAGCATTATGCCTGGACCGTGGCGCTGACGCGGATGATCTCGGCGGTATTTCGGCGCGGTGGCGATGTGAGTTTTGTGGTCGAGGAGTTGAAAGCGGTGTTTGATCCGCGCGGCGGGGCGTGGATGGGGGGGAAGTATATCCCGTCTATCCTTGCGGCCATCGGCGGGGTGATCGAGGGGCATCTGGTGGCGATCGGCTTTATGGAAGCGGGCGCTGCGCTTAAGGCGGATCCCCATAGCGAGCCGAATTCTGCGCCAAGCGTTCGGCCCCGTGGTCCGGCCTGTCCGAAATGCGGGCAATATGCGCTGCGGATGCAGGAGGGCTGCATGACCTGCTTTGAGTGTGGCCATAGTAAATGCGGGTAGGCTGAAATATCGCGCTAGGCGCTGCACTCCACCTGCGCCTTGATCACCTCCATATCGCCTGAAAGCGTATCGGCAATCACATTACAGGCGGTTGCGTTTTCGATGGCGAGAATGGCGGCGGCCTTAATGCCGGGCAGCCCGCCCGGCAATTTACCCGATAGCCGGATGACCTGAACCTGAGTCTGGCGCTGGTAAACATCAAACCTTACCCCCGAGATAATTTGCTCCGAGGGGGTGATGCCCATAAATTGCGGGCTGGGAGAGGAGCAAGCCGCAAGAATAAGCATAAAGAGCGGTCCGCATGCGGCTTTCATCTGAATTCCCCCGTATCAACGTTACCATGATATGACGTTGCCCATAGAAGGGTTAACGGATGGTTAATTCTGCCGTGCGGGGCGGGTTTATCTGCGCCCTAATAGAGCAGCTGCATCATCAGCATCAGCACCGCAAGGAAGATCACCGTCATAATCCCGCCCGCGCGCAAGAAATCCGGCACCTTATAGCGCCCCGGCCCCATGATCAGCGCATTCACCTGATGGGTGGGCAGCAAAAACGAATTCGAGGTGGCAAGGGCAACCGTCAGGGCAAAAACCGCCGGATTGGCCCCCGCATGCAAAGCGATGCTAATCGCCAGTGGCACCAGCAAAACCGTGGCACCGACATTGGACATTACCAGCGTAAACACCGTGGCGAGAATCGCGATCACCAGTTGCAGCACCCAGATTTCCACATCCCCGACCACATATAACACCCGGTCCGCGATCCATTCGGCGGTGCCGCTGGTTTCCATTGCTTTGCCTAGCGGAATAAGGCTGGCCAGCAAAAACACCGTTTTCCAGCTCACCGAGGCATAGGCTTCTTCGGGGTCCAGCACGCCGCTGATGATAATCCCGAGCGCGCCAACCATAAGCGCCACCGAGAGCCGCAGATCGGTGAATAATACCAGCGCCATGGCAATGCCAAAAAAGGTCAGCGCATGCACCACCTTATGGGGCCGCACATCCTCTTTGGGATATTCGCTGGTTACCACAACCTTCAGGCTGGAATGGAATTGTTGCAGGCTTTGCCAATCGGCAAATACCACTACGGTATCACCGGGCTGAAACACCTCGCTGCGCACCTTTTCACCCTCGCGGATGGTTTTGCCGTTGCGGATTATGCTGAGGGTCGAAACGCCATGCACCTCGCGCAGGCGAATGCTGCGGGCGGATTCGCCCACCAGCTTGGAGGTGGGCGAAATCACCACCTCGGCCAAGCCGGCCGTGGAGCTGGACATCACCTCGGAAAACAGATCCAGATCGGGTTTCAGTTTCAGCTTATAGGCTTTGCAAAACACCTCGATGCATTCGCGCTCGCCGATCACTGCCAAATGGTCGCCCTTGGCGATTTTCAGGCTGGCAGGCACGCCGCGCGTGGTGGTGCGCACCTTTTTGCCCGAAGCCACCCCGACCGTGCGCACATGAAACAGGGTTTCATAGCTGTCCAGTATATTGCCAACCAGACGGCTATCGCCGGGCACATAGATTTCGGCAACCATATAGCCAATGCCGTAATCATCCAGCAGATGGGTTTCCAGCCCGTCTTTCTGGTCTGGCGCATTCGGTCCCTTTGGCAGCACCAGCGGCCCGAAAATCACAAAGTAAAGAATGCCGGATAGCACCAGCGCGATGCCGATCGGGGTGACGTCAAACAAACCGAATGTATCGACTTGCTGGTGGTCGGGCAGGGTGTCATTTGCCAGAATAATAAGATCATTCAGCAGGATCAGCGGGCTGGAGCCTACCATGGTGAGGGTGCCGCCCAGAATGGCGCAAAAGCCCATCGGCATCAGCAGGCGCGATACCGGTATTTTGGAGCGCAGCGAAATCCGCTTCACTACCGGCAAAAACAACGCCGCCGCGCCGACATTTTGCATAAAGCCGGAAATGCCGCCCACCGTGCCGGAAACCAGCGGAATGATCCGCTTTTCGCTGGTGCCGCCGATTTTGACCAGATAGCGCGCCACCGCATTCATCGCACCGGTTTTATCCAGCCCCGCGCCAAGAATCATCACCGCGATGATCGAGATCACCGCATTGGAGGAAAAACCGTCAAACAGCTCGTTGATTTCCACCAGCCCTTCTTGCAGCCCCATTATCGGCGCGGCCAGGGTGGTTAATCCCAGCATTACCAATATGGAAAGGGCGGAAATATCTATCGGAATGATTTCGAAGGAAAACAGAAAAACCGCCAGTAAAAGCAGGGATAAAACCCACGCAACCTCAACGCTCGGGGCGATGCTGGTCAGCATCCAGCCGATTATAAGAAAGAATAAAGCCGCGCCACCAACTATAAAACCCCTTACCTTGTTCATATTCTTTCTCCAGCCTTGAGCAAAATCCCGAAATTCGGCACAGCATGGAGAAAAAAATTTATATTTCAATAATTTTACTTCAACATGAACCCTTGAAACCGCTATGGGGCGGCTAATAGCGTTAATTTTCTGTAAAAAACATACCATTAGCCATAGCGCGGCAAAACGCCTTTCTCGTTTCGGGCATCACCGCACGGCAAAATTCCGCGATAAAAGGTGGTTTGCGGCAGGGTTTCTCGGGTCCGACCTATCTGCGCAAGATCGGCTTCCCCAGTGATTCCGCTTGCTTCAAGCATTTATCCGCCCCGTAAGGCGCATTTACCAGCACCAAGCCGCTGCCGGTCATGCCCTCGCCGTCTTTCAGATCAAAGCTGACCTCGTGGCGGATGAAATTCAGCTTCAGGCCCTTTATTAGATCCTCGTGCCGGTTTGCGGGCAGGATCGGATACCAGATCATCACCGTGGCCTCGGGCCATTTTATCATCAGCTTATGGGTGAATTCCGCCACCTGTTCGTATTCGGTTTTGATCTCGTATGACGGATCAACCAGCACCAGCCCCTTGCGCGGTTTGGGGGGCGAAAGCGAAAGCACGCCCTCATAGCCATCGCGCTTATGCACGGCGGTGGTTTCGTTGCGCACGGCCCGCCGCAAGGCCCCGAATTCGGCCGGGTGCAGCTCCATCAGATGCAGGCGATCTTGCTCTCGTAGCAGGGTTTGCGCGATCAGCGGCGAGCCGGCATAAGCGGCCTCGCCAAAGCCCGCGCGGGTTTTGGCGAGGGCGGTTTGGAGCGGGCAATCGCGCAGGGTGAGGGCGTTGATTCCCTCGGCTGCCTCGCCGGTTTTCAGGCTTTCGGGCGAGCCAAGATCATAAAGCCCGCGCCCCGCATGGGTTTCCATATAGGAAATCCCGCGCGGCTTTCGGGTGAGCAGGGTGAGCAGTTCGGCCAGCACCAGATGCTTGTGCAGGTCTGCCGGATTTCCGGCGTGGTAGGCGTGTTGATAAGATAGCATTGGATCCTCGTTTTAGCCCTGATAGCGGCGAATGCGCACAAAGGCCAGAATTTGCGGTGCCGGGGGTTTAATCTGCGCGACTGACGCTATAATAAAGGGCAACCGAAACCCTTTTGAAGGAGCCTATCATGCAAGCTGGCCTCAAACTTCCGAATATCACCTTCCATACCCGCGTGCGCGACGAAAGCATCGGCGGAGACAACCCGTTCAAATGGGAAGACAAAACCACCGACGATTATTTCAAAGGCAAACGGGTGATTCTGTTTTCGCTGCCGGGGGCTTTCACCCCGACCTGCTCGACCTACCAGCTACCGGGCTATGAAAAAGGCGCAGCCGATTTCACCGCCGAAGGCATTGACGAAATCTATGTGATGTCGGTCAATGATACTTTTGTGATGAATAAATGGGCATGGGATCAAGAGCTGAAAAACGTAAAAGTCATCCCTGACGGCGCGGGTGCATTTACCCGCCAGATCGGCATGCTGGTTGATAAAACCAATATCGGCTTTGGCTTTCGCAGCTGGCGCTATGCGGCCATTGTCAATGACGGTGTGATCGAAGCCTGGTTTGAAGAGCCGGGCCGCTCGGATAACCACGGTGATGATCCATATGGCGAAAGCTCGCCAGAGACCGTGATGGCATGGCTTAAAGCCAATAAATAAACAAATCGCGCGGGGCCAAGGCTCCGCGCTTTTTATATGGAGGGTGCCATGACAGCGCTTATCATGGGCGTGTTGTTGCTCTATCTGTTTCAGACCTATCTTCCTTCGGTGATTATGCACCGCGCGATCGGGGCCAAAGCACTGCGCCATGCCGGTGGCCCGCGTGATACGCCCTTGCCGCTTACGGTCAATGCAGGCCGCGCCAAGCGGGCGCTGGTGAATATGAACGAAGCGATGCTGGTTTTCCTGCCGCTTGCGCTGCTCTCGGTGCATTTTGGTCTCGTTGACGGGCTGGCATGGGCGGGGGCGCTGGTGTTTTTGCTGGCCCGAATAGCCTATGTGCCGGCCTATATTACCGCCTTTGGCCTTGTGCGCTCTGTTGTCTGGGCCTTGGGGCATGCGGGGTTGGCGATGATGGCGGTGGCGGTTTTGCAAAACACATAAGGTCAGGCATGTTGAATGGTGAAAACCTCCGTTTGTATCAGCGCCTAGACCACTACCCTGCACCGGATTTCAGGGCTGCCTGCGCCCCTCGGCTTTAAGGGTTTTGCAAATTTGTGTTTTCGTCCTATGCTGCAGGAATTTGGTTGAGAATTTAAGGAGAATAATAATGCGGAAGCCGTTTTCATACGCAATCACGGGTTTTATGATCGGTCTGATGCCCATAGCCGCACAGGCGCAAGAGGAGGACGCCAATACCTGCGGGCTGGTCGAGTATCCGGAGTTGCTAAAGGACGTCATGACCATGATGCTCGGGCCGTGGCGGGTGACGCATCAGTCTGGCTATGTGGTTATGCCCAATATGGTGATCCCCTTTCCCGGGGATGATGAAATAGACACGGTAACACTGGCCCGTGACGGCAATGACCTGATCGCCACCCACCCGCAAATGCAGGCGCCGATGGTGTTTCTGATGAATGACGAGCCGCCATGGTCTTTTATGGCGGATGATACCGGGCGGGGTATTCCGGCCCCCGCGATCACCAGCGAAGACCTTTCGATTGTTTATGATTGCCCGGTGGAAAAGATGCCACGGCTGATTGGCACCACGACTATGGTCGTCGAGGGCGGGGTGATGAATACGACCTGGCGGATGATGATTCTGGATACCAATAATATGGTGGCGGTCCAGCATATGGAGGGCACGATGCGGGGCTATTCGTTTTATAGCCGCCGCACGGTATTATTGAATCGCTAGCCGCTTGACTCTGCCGCGCAGGCGCTTATAACCCCGCCATCCGGTGCTGCAAGGCTCCGGTGATTTTGGTGTTTGTGGACCCCGTAAGGGGAAACCTGTCCCTCGGCAATAACGTCGGGGTAGGAAAGCACCTTTCAACATCCCCCCGGGGAGCCTTTGAGAGGACCCAGCTCGTGACTAAACGTACAGCTGCCAAGTATAAAAT
>WFUK01000063.1 GCA_015485015.1 Paracoccaceae bacterium
GCCAATATGTAGTGAATGGCGCGCGCGATACTGCCTTTTGGGTCGATCTGATCGACGAGATCAACCAGATCAAAGCCGCCACCGAATGAACGCCCGCTTTATTGTGCTGGTCGCGCTTTTGACCAGCCTGCTGGCCTTTGGCACTGACGCGATGCTGCCCGCCCTGCCCGAAATCGGCGCGGCGCTCGGGCTGGGAGATTCCAACCGCGCCCAGCTTATTGTGTCCAGCTTCATGCTTGGCGCTGGCCTTGGGCAGCTGTTTTTCGGGCCATTTTCGGATTATCGCGGCCGCAAGCCGGCGATTCTGCTTGGGCTAGGCATTTTTATCGCCGGTAGCCTTGTGTCGCTGACTGCGCAGAGCTTCGAGGTCATGCTGGCGGGGCGGATGCTGCAAGGCCTCGGGGTGGCGGGGCCGCGCACGGCCAGCATTGCCATGGTGCGCGATCTTTATAAGGGTCGCGAAATGGCGCGGATCATGTCTTTTGTTATGGCGGTGTTTATTCTGGTGCCTGCGCTGGCGCCACTGATGGGGCAAGTGGTGATGCTTACCTGGGGCTGGCGCTCGATTTTTGTGGCCTTTATCCTGTTTGCGATGCTGGCGTTTTTGTGGATGGCGCTTGGCCAACCCGAAACCCATAAAATGCGGCAGCGGTTTTCATGGGGGGATTTGCGCCGCGCCCTGACCAGCGTTTTCACCAATGGTCAGACCATGGGGTTTGCTATGGTGGCCGGGCTGAATTTTTCGGCGTTTATCGTTTATCTCAGCTCTGCCGAGCAGATATTTCGCGAGATTTTCGAGGTAGGCACGCTGTTTCCGCTCTATTTCGCCATCATGGCGCTATCGATCGGGGCGGCCTCGATCCTCAATGGCAAGCTGGTGATGCGGGTCGGTATGCATAAGCTGATCACCCGCGCCATCAGCGCCTTGGTCGGGTTCTCCGCCCTTTATGCCAGCGCGCTATGGCTATTTCCACAGCTTGAAAGCCTCGGCATGTTCCTCACATGGGGCGTGCTTTCGTTTTTCTCTGTCGGGCTGGTATTTGGCAATGTAAATGCGCTGGCCATGGAGCCGATGGGCGAGAATGCGGGGATTGCAGCCGCCATCATCGGCGCGGTTTCCACGGTGCTGGCGGTCGCGATCGGCGTGCCACTGGGGCAGCTATATAATGGCAGCACCCTGCCTCTGGTGGCCGGATTTATGGTGCTGGGGCTATCTGCATTGCTTATGATCCGGCTCACCCCGCGCTCGGCTTAGGCTTTTGCCAGCTTCGCCAGATCTTGCGCAATGGAAAACGCGCCTTTGATTTTGGCGGCGTTATTAGGCCAGTCGCGGCGCACCACGATCTTGTTGTCCCGCACCTTGGCATGGCCGTTTTGCGCATGGATGAATTCAACCAGCCCTGCGGGATTGGCGAATTTATCCTTATGAAACTGGATGGTCGCGCCCTTTGGCCCACCGTCGAGCTTGGCGATCCCTGCCTTGCGACACGCGGTCTTAATCCGCACGATATTCATCAGGGTCGTGACCTCGCGCGGCAGCTTGCCAAAGCGGTCGATCAACTCGGCGGCAAAGCCCTCCAGCTCGACCTTGGAACCAAGCGCCGAGAGGCGGCGATAAAGCCCGAGGCGGACATCGAGATCGGCGACATAATCATCCGGAATAAGCACCGGCACGCCGAGATTGATCTGCGGCGCCCATTGGTCGTCATCCGATAGCCCCTCCAGCTCGCCCGCCTTCATTTTGGCAATCGCCTCCTCCAGCATTTCCTGATAAAGCTCGTAGCCGACCTCGCGCACCTGCCCCGATTGCTCATCGCCCAGAATATTCCCCGCACCCCTGATATCGAGGTCCTGCGAGGCTATGGTGAAGCCCGCGCCCAAGCTATCGAGCGACCCAAGCACCTTCAGGCGCTTCTCGGCTTGCGGGGTGAGCGGCTTCCTTGGCTTGGTGGTAAAATAGGCATAGGCGCGGATTTTGGAGCGGCCAACGCGGCCCCTGATCTGGTAAAGCTGGCTCAGGCCAAACATATCGGCGCGATGCACAATCAGGGTGTTGGCGGCAGGGATATCAAGGCCGCTCTCCACAATCGTGGTCGCCAGCAGCACATCATATTGGCCGTCATAAAAGGCGTTCATCTTGTCGTCCAGCTCCCCCGCCGCCATCTGGCCGTGGGCGACGGTGAATTTCACCTCCGGCACCTGCTCGCGCAGGAAGTCCTCGATCTCGGCGATGTCTTTCACCCGAGGCACGACATAAAAGCTCTGGCCGCCGCGATAATGCTCGCGCAGCAAGGCCTCGCGGATGGTGACTTGGTCAAACTCCGAAACATAGGTGCGGATGGCGAGGCGATCCACGGGGGGTGTGCCGATCAGGCTTAGCTCGCGCACGCCCGAAAGCGCCATTTGCAGGGTGCGGGGAATGGGGGTGGCGCTCAGCGTCAGCACGTGGACTTCGGATTTCAGGGCCTTCAGGCGCTCTTTGTGGTTCACCCCGAACTTTTGCTCTTCGTCGATGACGATCATGCCAAGGTTGGCAAAGCGGATGTTTTTAGCCAGCAAAGCATGGGTGCCGATCACGATATCGACCTCGCCCCGCGCCAGCCCCTCGCGGGTTTTGGCCATTTCCTTGGTGCCGACAAAACGCGACATCTGCCGCACCTGCACCGGCAGACCACGGAAGCGCGCGGCAAAGCTTTGGGCATGCTGGCGGGCGAGCAGCGTGGTCGGGGCGATGATGGCGACCTGCACGCCAGACATTACGGCAACAAAAGCCGCCCGCATGGCGACCTCGGTTTTGCCAAAGCCGACATCGCCGCAAATCAGGCGGTCCATCGGCTGGCCGCTGGCAAGATCGCTGATGACATCGTCAATGGCATTGAGTTGGTCGTCGGTTTCACTGTAAGGAAAGCGGGCGCAGAACTCGGCCCAAAGGCCCTCGGGCGGGCTAAAAACCTTGCCCTTGCGCAGGGCGCGCTCGGCAGCAACGCGGATCAGCTTGTCGGCCATCTCGCGAATGCGCTCCTTGAGCTTGGCCTTTTTAGCCTGCCATGCGCCGCCGCCCAAGCGGTCGAGTATGCCCTCCTCATGGCCATAGCGCGACAGCAATTCGATGTTTTCCACCGGCAGATAGAGCTTGGATTTTCCGGCATATTCCAGCACGATGCACTCATGCGGCGCGCCTGCGGCGGTGACGGTTTCCAAGCCGTGATAACGGCCCACGCCGTGATCGATATGCACCACCAGATCACCGGGGGTGAGCGATTGCGCCTCGGTCAGATAATTCTCGGCCTTGCGGCGCTTGCGGGTGGGGCGGATCAGGCGGTCGCCAAGGATATCCTGCTCGGAAATTACCGTGAGTGCGCCGGTTTCCAGCGCGGCCTCAAACCCCGCTTCCAGCCCCCATATGGCAAGGCTTAGCGCGCCTTTGCCTCGATCTTGAAAGCTCGGGATATCCTTATAGCCCTCGATGCCTGCATCGCTCAGGAGGCTACCGAAGCGCTCACGCGAGCCGCTGGAATAGCTGGTGAGAACCACATGACCCGCTTTGCGTTTTGCTTTAATGTGGTCAGCTAAAACCCCGAAAAGACTTATTTTTTCTTGCTGGCGTTCGGATGCAAAACTTCGGCCAGCGCGCCCTCCCATATCCACGACGCCGGGGCCACTGGGCTGCGGGCCGGAGGCAAACTGGCGCAC
>WFUK01000064.1 GCA_015485015.1 Paracoccaceae bacterium
GGCCTTGGAAATATTGCCATAGCGCAAGCCGACCTTATCCGCATTCTCGCCAAGCCACACCAGCAGCGATTGCAGGTCTTTCAGGTCCAGCAGCAGCATGGATTGTTCATCCGCCATGCGAAAGGCGATATTCAGCACGCCCTCTTGCGCCTCGGTCAGCTCCAGCAGGCGGGCCAGCAAAAGCGGGCCCATCTCGGAAATCGTGGTGCGCACCGGGTGGCCTTTTTCGCCAAACAGGTCCCAGAACGTAACGGGGAATGCCTCATAGCCATAATCCGCAAAGCCGATTTTTTGCGCGCGGGAAACCAGCTTTTCGTGCAATTTATGTGTGGGTGAGCCGGCCACCGCCATGCCCGAAAGATCGCCCTTCACATCCGCCATAAACACCGGCACACCGGCTTTGGAAAAGCTTTCGGCCAATATTTGCAAGGTCACGGTTTTTCCGGTGCCGGTCGCGCCCGCGATCAGCCCGTGGCGGTTGGCGTATTTCAGCAGCATTTCCTCGGCCGTGATATATCCCTCACCCGCGCCGCCAATAAATATCCGGTCATTTTCCATGGTCGTTCCCCTTGTTTTCTGCCGGTAAGCTAGCGGATACCGACCAAAAATAACAGCCCCGTTTACGCGCGAAAAATTGCCGAAGATCAATACACAAGTTGACAGAGCGCGCGGTTCCAGACACAAACAACACGGAAACATTCACAATGTAAGGAATTGAAACCCATGCGCCGTATGATCGCTATTATTTTGTCCACCGTCAGCTTGTTTGGCACTATTGCCACAGCTCAAGAAAACCAATTTCCAACCTCGCAAGAGCTGGCCGATCAGGCAAATGGCGTTGTGACCCGCTATGAAGGCTGGGAAATCCGCTGCGCCGAAGATGGCACCAATTGCCGGATGTTTCAGGTCGCGCAAGATGATGAAGGCAATAATGTGGTGAGCGTCACCATGCAGGCCTTGCCCGAAGGCTCGTCTGCGCAGCTCGGTGTGGTTATGGTTTCGCCGCTGCTCACGCTTTTGCCGCGCGGCATTTCTGTGGTGGTGGATGATACCGTGCCGGCCGCCTATCCGTTTAGCTGGTGTGACCAGCAAGGCTGCTATGCCCGCTTTGGCCTGACCGCCGCGCAGGTGGATGGCTTTAAGGCTGGCGGTGTCGCCAATATCGACATTTTCGCGATTACCCAGCCCGATGCTCCCGTGCGCGCCGTTTTGCCGCTGGCAGGCTTCACCGATGCCTTCGCGGATCTGGCAGCCCGCTAGTTATCCAGGGGAGCTGCGCGCAAAGCCAACACCGCGTTCAGCCCGCCAAAAGCAAAAGCATTGCTCAGCGCCGCCGTGATTTTGGCCTGCTGGGCGATATTTGGCACAATATTCAAGCCACAATCCGCGTCCGATTGGCTGTGATTGATGGTCGGGGCAATCACCCCCTCTTTTAGCGCCAGAATACAGGCCAATAGCTCCACCGCGCCGGTGCCGCCGATCAAATGCCCATGCATGGATTTGGTGGAGGATACCCGAAGCGCCGCCGCGTGATCGCCAAAAACCTGCTGGATCGCCTCGCATTCCACCCTGTCATTCGCCGCCGTCGCGGTGCCGTGGGCATTGATATAGCCGATATCCTCCAGCTGCATCCCCGCATCCTTCAGCGCGCCCCGCATGGCCTGCACCGCGCCTTTGCGATTGGGCATTACGATATCCGCCGCATCCGAGGTCATGGAAAACCCGGCGATTTCGGCCAGTATTTCTGCCCCGCGCGCCTGCGCCGCTTCCAGCGTTTCCAGCACAAAAACCGCAGCGCCCTCGCCCTGCACCATGCCATCGCGGCTATTGTCAAACGGGCGGCAGCCGGTTTTGGACATCACCCGCAAGCCCTCCCACGCCTTGATCCCGCCAAAGCACAGCATCGCCTCCGCACCGCCCGTCAGCGCCGCATCTACCATGCCGGAGCGCACCATATGAAAGGCCTGCCCAATGGCATGATTGCTGGAGGCGCAGGCGGTCGAAACGGTATAGCTTGGGCCGGTAATGCCGTGCTGCATAGAAAGATGGCTAGAGGCGGCATTGGCCATCAGGCGCGGCACCACCAGCGGATGAACGCGGTTTTTGCCCTCCTGATATAC
>WFUK01000065.1 GCA_015485015.1 Paracoccaceae bacterium
AAACCGCTGGTGATAGCGCTCGGCCAGCCCCGAGCCAACCATCATAAACTCATCTTCCGCCAGCTTGGTGACGGTAAAATCACCAGCCACTCCGCCACGCAGCCCGATCAGCGGCGTCAGGCATGAGCGGCCAATTTCCTTTGGCATATTATTGGCCAAAAGCGCGTTTAGCCAATCTGCCGCCCCCGAACCTTTAATGCGGTAATTGGCGAAATTCGAGATATCAATTATGCCAACAGCCTCGCGCAGCATCCGCGCCTCTTTGCCCACCGGCTCAAACCAGTTTTGCCGCGTAAACCCGTTGGTTTCTACCACACCCGCCTGATCACCAAACCATAGCGGATGCTCCCAACCGCAATTCAGGCCAAACACCCCGCCCATGGCTTTTTGCATTTCATACGCCGGGCGCAGGCGGGCAGGGCGGCCTGCGCTGCGCTCCTCGTTTGGGAAGTGGATTTTGAAGCGATGGGTGTATTGATCCTTCACCCGCGCTTTGGTAAATTTTTTATCAGCCCAATCGCCAAACCGCGCCAGATCCCAGGCAAACATATCAAGCTTTGGCTCACCCTCGATGATCCATTCAGCGCTCAAAAGCCCCAGCCCGCCAGATTGCGAAAAGCCCGGAATAATGCCGTTGCAGCAGAAATAATTCCGCATTTCCGGCACCGGACCAAACAGCGCATTGGCATCAGGCGCCCAGATCATCGGCCCGTTTACCACCCGTTTTACCCCCGCATTGGCCGCACTTGGCACGCGGCCCATCGCCCGCATAACGTTGTCCATAATCCGGTCGAGGTCATCAGGGAAAAGCTCATGGCCAAAGCCCTGCGGCGTGCCGTTTTCAGACCAGAATTTCATTTCTTTTTCATAAGCACCTATCAGCAGCCCCTTGCCTTCCTGGCGCAAGTAATACTCGCCATCCCGATCCGAGATCGAGGGCAGGCGTTGGCTTAGCTGCTCAATCTCGGGCATGGATTCGGTCACAAAATACTGATGTTCGGTTGGAATAAGTGGCAATTCCAGCCCTGCCATCGCCGCCACTTCGCGCCCCCACAGGCCAGCGGCATTCACAATCCATTGCGTATGGATATTGCCCTTGGGCGTTTCTACAATCCAGCTGCCATCGGGCTGGGCAATGGTGGCAGTCACTGGCGTAAAACGCTCCACACTGGCCCCCATTTTGCGCGCGCCAGCCGCATAGGCTTGGGTCACGCCCGAAGGGTCGACATTACCGCCATCCGGCTCAAACATTATGCAGCGAATGCCGTCAAAATTGGCCAAAGGGTGCAGGCGCTCGGCTTTGGCGCGATCTACCTCGTAAAAACCCATCCCGTAATAGCGCGCTTTGGCCGCTTGCAGGCGTAGCTGGTGTTCGCGCTCTGGCGTTTGCGCCAGATAAAGCGAGCCGGGCTGAAAAACCCCGCAGCCTTGGCCGGTTTCGGCCTCCAGCTCCTTATACAAGTTCATGGTATAATGCTGAATGCGGCTGATATTTGTGCTGTCATGCAGCCCGTGAATATTGGCCGCCGCGTGCCATGTGGAGCCGGAGGTCAGCTCGTCGCGCTCCAGCAGCACCACATCGCTCCAGCCCAGCTTTGCCAGATGATAAAGGATCGAGCAACCAACCAGCCCGCCACCGATCACCACCACTTGTGCATGTGTTTTCATATTGGTTGTCCTTGGTCGTAAAACAAAGCACGGCCATGCCGCAGTTATTTGACCTAACGACCAGTTGTGCTGGCAAACAAGCTAATAAATTTTGGGTGTCATGAATTTTGTTCAACCGAACGCCGAGAGGGCTTCACCCGCTTCAGGTTGGCACTTCCAGCCGCCGCTCGGCGCTGGCGTTTAGCAGCCATTTACGGAACTTTTGCACGCTGCGCATTTGCCCTTTACGCTCGGTATATACCAGATAATAGGCATATCCTGTGGCCAGCTCAAACGGCAGCGGGGTGGCAAGGCGGCCACGGGCAATATAATCATTATGAATGGGGGTGCGCCCCATGGCAACACCTAGCCCGTCTACCGCAGCCTTAATGGCGAGCGCGCGATTATCGACCACCACGCGCTGCGGCGGCTCCTCATAAACCACCCCCACGGCATCGCACCATTGCTGCCACTCATCAGCTTCGGTATCACAAAATATCAGGGCATTGCCCAATATATCGCTGGCCTCCACCAATGGTCCGTTAGCCTTGATATAAGCGCTGCTGCACACCGGAATAATGGTTTCGTTGATCAGTAAATCCACCATATATCCTGGCTTGATATGCTTTCTAACCTCGGTTTTTTTCAAATAGCGAATGGAAAAATCAATTTCCGAGCTTTTGAAATCAAGCGGCTCAGCCGAGGTGATCATACGCACATTTATTTCAGGGTGTTCTTGCCGCAGCGACGGGATGCGCGAAACCAGCCACGTTGAGGCCAAAGAGGGAAAAAGGTTGATGGTCAGCGCCGAGGTTTCTTGCGAAGACATCACGCGGCCCGTGGCGATTTCGAGCTGATCCAGAATTTTGGTCAGGTCATGCTGGTATTTTTTGCCGGCATCCGTAAGCTCTAGGCGGCTGCGATGGCGGTAAAACAGCAATAACCCGAAAAAATCCTCCAGCGATTTAACCTGATGGCTGATGGCGGACGGGGTTAAGGTCAGCTCTTGCCCTGCTTGCTTAAAGCTGCAATGGCGGGCCGCCGCTTCAAACGCCCGCACAGAGGCAAACGGGGGTAGCTTTCGGGCCATGGCGGTCTCTCCATTTCAGAATCAAGCGCGCCAGAAGCAGGCGCGCCGTCTGGCTGAATGTCGGGGAAGCATGGGGGCGAGTCAAATTAAATTCATCTGGTTAGGTATGATCACCCAGAAAATCCGCCTCCTGCATCTCGATCAGCATCGGCTTGCCTGCGGCAACCGCGCGAAGCAGCGTTGCGCGCAATTCTTCAAGCGAGGTCGGGGCAGCGGTCGCCAGCCCATAGGCTTTGGCGAGGCTGACAAAATCGGGCGTGTGCAGATCCACCCCGATGGGGGTAACATCACGGTTTATCATGCTGGATTTAATCTCGCCAAAGCCGCAGGCAGAGTTAAACCAGCGCGCCGCGTGAGCAATGGGCAAATAAAGATTACCCGCATAAGTCAGCTGGGTCGAATCGCCAACCAGCGCGATATCGCTGGGCTGGTTGCGGGCGATTTGCACGGGGTCAATATCGGCGCGGATCAGCGGGGATGAGACCGAAAACGGCGCGCGGTCAAACATATTATAATCGGTGCGCCCCAGCTCGGTGCCAAAAGCCAAAACCAGGTCGGCGTGATGGACCAATTCACGGATGCTGGCCAAAGACGGGCTGGCCGAAACCTGCAACGGGTGCCCCGCCGGCACCAGCCCGCGCCCGTTTATGGTCATGATGGCGGGCACATCCAAACGCTCGGCAAGCGCCTGTGCGGCCTGCCCCGCGCCGCGCGCACCGCCGCCCAGCAAAATAACGGGCCGAACGGCCTCGTTGCAAAGCGCGGCGGCCTGTTTGAGGCCTGTTCAGACGGGCGCGGCGGGTGGATTTTGGCGGCGCGTTTAGCCGGAAGACCATCGGCATTTTCCCCAAATAAATCCACCGGAATTTCAATATGCACGGGGCGCGGGCGTGCGCCTTCAAAACTCGCAAAAGCCCGGGCGATGGCTTTGGGCAGGTCAGACGGGACCAGCACCCGAAAGCTGCTCGCCGCCACTTGCGCCGCCATTAGCCCCTGATTGGGGCTTTCGTGCAGCTCGCCTTCACCATGCCGATATCTTGCCGCACTTCGTCAATGTTTTTCATCCGCTCGTGCATCTCGATGCCATCAACCAGAATGGTGCCTTCTTGATGCGCCTCTAACCGGTTTAAACAGCGGATCAGGGTTGATTTACCCGAGCCAGACGGGCCACAGATCACCCTGCCGGACCGACAGGTTGATATCTTCCAACACTTGAAAGGAGCCAAACCATTTGCTGACCCCCCGCATGGAAATCACCAGTTTTTCGGCTGTGTTTTTTTGGTTATCATTGCCCATCAGCGCTCACC
>WFUK01000066.1 GCA_015485015.1 Paracoccaceae bacterium
CAGATCGCTCATGATTTCAATATCCACCGAATAGGGCGGATGGCCAACGGTTTCTTGTATGCTTAAGCGCTCGGCGGGCGATAGCGCGTTCACCTCGGGCTTAAACGAGCACACCGTGCCAAGCGGCGACATTTCGGTCATGCCCCAGGCGTGCAGCACCTGCACATCGTAATCATCCTGAAAGGTTTCGATCACGGCGCGCGGGCAGCTAGCGCCGCCGATCAGCACCCGCTTCAGGGTGGAGAATTCCAGATCATTGGATTTAAGATGCTCCAGCATGCCCAGCCAAATCGTTGGCACGGCGGCGGTAAAGGTCACGCCGAGTTCCAGCATTTCATAAAGCCCGGCGGCGGTCATATCTCGCCCGGGCATCACCATCGAGGCCCCCGCCATCGGCGCGGCATAGGCGATCGACCAGCCATTGGCATGAAATAGCGGCACCACCGGCATGAGGCGATCATTGGAGGAAATATTCACCATATCGGGCGCGGCTGCCACCATGGCATGCAGCACATTGGAGCGGTGGGAATAAACCACGCCTTTGGGATTGCCCGTGGTGCCGGAGGTATAACAAATGCCGCAAGCCTCGTTTTCATCGCCCTCCACCCATGGCGCATCCCCGGGCTGGCCCTCAAGCAGTTCCTCATAGCACAGCAGGTCGAGCGGGCTTTCCGGCATATGGGCGCGATCCGTCAGCACGATGATTTTTTCGATCTTCGGCAGCTTGTCCATGATGGCTTCAAAGATCGGCAGCAGGTCGGGGTCAACCATGATAAAACGGTCTTCGGCGTGGTTGATGATATAGATAAGCTGCTCGGCAAACAGGCGGGGATTGAGGGTGTGGTTGACCGCGCCCGCACCCGGAATGCCATACCAGACTGCAAGATGCCGCACGGTATTCCATGCCATCACCCCGACCACATCCCCCTTGTTCAGGCCAAGCCCCTGAAGCGCGGCGGCCAGCCTTTTGGCATCGCGGCGCACCTCTTGCCAGTTGCTTCGTATAATCGGCCCCTCGACAGACCGGCCAATTACCTCGCGCTTGGGATGGTAGCGGGCGGCGTGATCAATGATTGTGCCGACTCTTAACGAAAAATTTTGCATCATGGCGTCTAACTCCCTATTATTATTTCGATCATTGCCCATATCGGGCGCATTGAAAAGAGGCCTTTAAGGTGAACAACATCATTTCCGGCGGCAAACACCGCCATGGCTAATATTTCCAAAACCAAGCACGCCATGGCTTATGAGGTATGTCGGCTGCTCGGCGGGCTTGAGCCGCTGAATTATTTCACCCATCTTCAGCACCATTTCGGCTTTATCTATTTTGCGGTGCCTGCTGCCGCCAATATTCGCACCATTGGCAGCCTCAATCTGGCCACCGCGCAGGCCATGGGGCTGGAGCTGGAATATAAACAGATTTCGCAGGTCTATAATCGGCAAACCGCCATAATACCCAATCCGAATATGGAGGGGTATGCGGTGTTTAACGAGATGCTGGATGATCCGGAGGTGATCCGCATGGCGTTTCTGCGCGATCCTGCCTCCCGCTTTGCCGCGACCTATCGAAATATGTTTTCAACCAATACCCTGCGCTCCATGCCCCGGCAAAAGGTGTTTGATTACCTTGGCATTCCGATTACCGAAAATCTGACCATGCTGGATCTGGCCGAGCTGGTTATGGAGGAGCCGGTGCTGAAGCAGATCAGCCCGCAGCTGCGCAGCCAGCGGCAAATGCTGGCTTTTGATTTTGTCGATTACACATTTATCGGCCGGCACGAGCGCTGGGACGAGGATTTTGCCCGCGTTTCCCACGATATTTTCGGGCGGGAGATCGAAACCTTTGACCCGGTGAAAGCCTTTAACGTTGATCCCGAAGGCACCAATATGCAAATTCTGATCGATGACGAAACCCGTGCGGCGATCAAGCGGGCCTATCCGGAAGATTATGAAATGCTGGATGAAGTGGACGAGCTATACCCGAATGGCTATGCGGCGGGGCATGAGAATGCCTAAATGGGGCGCGAATTAAAACGGGGGCCAGCGATGCGGCCCCCGTTTTTGTTGGGTATTAAGCGGCTTGGCTGGCAGCGCGCTGGTAAAAGCCCTCGCCCTTGGCCGCCATATCTCGCAGCATATCAGGCGCGGTAAAGCGCTCGCCATAGGCCCCGGTCAGCTGATCGCAAATCGCCACGGCCTGATCCGCGCCAAGAATATCAAGCCAGCTAAACGGCCCGCCGGACCACGGCATAAAGCCCCAGCCCAGAATGGCCCCGACATCGCCCTCGCGAATATCCTCCAGCACGCCCTGCTCATAGGCCCGCACCGCTTCCAGCGTTTGCACCATGGCGAGGCGATGCTTTACGTCCATAAAGTCAGGCTGTTCCTCGGCCACCGGCCAGTTTTCCGCCAGGCCTTTCCAAAGCAAACCGCGCTTGCCCTTTTCGTCATAATCATAGAACCCCGCCTTGGATTTACGACCCAAACGGCCCTCGTTGAAAAGCTTGAACAACACCTCGTCTGCGCTATCATCATAAGCCTCGCCCGTCGCCAGCTTGGTGGCTTTGGCGATTTTTACCCCCAGATCAATCGAGGTTTCGTCATTGAGCTGAAGCGGCCCGAGCGGAAAGCCTAGCTGCTTGGCGGCGTTCTCGATCAGCGCAGGTTCCACCCCCTCTTTCACCATCCGCAACCCCTCGTTGATAT
>WFUK01000067.1 GCA_015485015.1 Paracoccaceae bacterium
AGTTCTGCCAGCGCGGTTTTGAGCTGGCGAACCGTATTGACCTCGGCATAAGGCGCGACCGTCAGGCCGGTTTTCTGCAAAAACCGTTTTTCATCAAGTCGGTCTTGCGAGGTCGCCAGCGCGATACGGGGCGGGAATACGGGGGTGGTTTTTTCCAGCGTATCCAGCGCCATCGCCGGAATATTTTCGAATTCAAACGTGATCACATCAACGGATCGGGCAAATGCGTTAAGCGCATCGGTATCCTCATAAGCGGCGGTAAAAACTTTTGCGGCTACATCACCTGCGGGTGGGTTTGGCAGGGGTTCAAAAATATGGGTCTTAATCCCGAGCCTGGAAGCGGCAACAGAAAGCATCCGCCCGAGCTGCCCGCCACCCAAAATACCGATAGTCTTAATCAAGGTCTGGCTCCTCGGCGATGCTCTTGCTTTGGTTTTCGCGAAAAAGCTCAAGCTTTTCGGCAATGCCAGGATCGTTTAACGCCAGGATCGAAGCCGCAAAAAGCCCCGCATTGGCCGCACCGGCCGGGCCAATAGCCAGAGTGCCAACCGGAATTCCTTTGGGCATTTGCACAATTGAAAGCAGCGAATCCCAGCCCGAAAGCATGGAAGATTTCACCGGCACGCCCAAGACCGGCACGCGGGTTTTGGCCGCCAGCATGCCGGGCAAATGCGCAGCGCCGCCGGCGCCGGCGATGATAATGGAAAGCCCGTTTTTTACCGCATTTTCGGCGTAGTGAAACATCCGGTCAGGGGTGCGATGCGCGCTTACGATTTTCACTTCGAATGCTACGCCAAGCTGGCTCAAAATGTCAGCGGCTTCTTTCATTGTTGGCCAGTCCGATTGGCTGCCCATCACAATTCCTACTTTACCCATGGTAAACCTCCAGCGTTTAGGTTTTTTACCGCAAGCCGCCGGAGCTTACAACTCACCCCTTGTGGTCTTGCGGCTCGATGCCCATATTTTGAGGAGAAATCGTAATCAGAGGCGTGTTTATGGAAAAATCAAACTTTGGAAACCATCCGTTTTTGCTCGGCTTTGAACGGCTGGACACGCTTATGGCGCGGAGTGCGAAAAACGAGGGATACCCGCCTTATAATATTGAGCAAACCTCCGAACATTGCTTTCGAATCACACTGGCCGTTGCGGGGTTTTCCGAGGATGATCTGACAATTATGCTCGATAATGGCGAATTGCAAATCAAGGGGGCGCAAAGCGAGGCTGCGGAAAAAGCCACCTATCTCCACCGAGGTATAGCCATGCGCCAATTCCAGCGGGCTTTTACGCTTGCCGAAGGCATCGAGGTGCGGCACGCCTATATGGATAAGGGGCTGCTGCATATCGAGCTGCACCGAGATGCGCCAAACAACAAGCCCCATAAGATCGAGATCAACCGGCGATAAGCCCCATTTGCTCCAGCTTCAAAATCACCTGATGGGCGCAGTTATCCACGTCCACATTCTCGGTGTCAATTTTCAATTCTGGCTTTACAGGATCTTCATACGGATCTGAAATTCCTGTAAATTCTTTTATTTTTCCAAGCCTTGCCAGCTTATACAGGCCCTTGCGATCCCGCCGTTCACATTCTTCCAACGAGGTGGCGACATGCACCTCGACCATTGAGCCAAAGGCTTCGATGTCTTGTCGGACGGCGCGGCGCGTGGCGGAATAAGGCGCGATCGGGGCGCAAATGGCGATGCCGCCATTTTTGGTGATCTCCGAAGCCACAAACCCGATTCGCCGGATATTGAGATCGCGGTGTTCTTTCGAGAAGCCCAGTTCCGAAGACAGGTTTTTGCGAACTACATCGCCGTCCAGCAAGGTAACGGGGCGCCCCCCCATTTCCATCAGCTTCACCATTAGCGCATTGGCAATGGTGGATTTTCCAGATCCGGAAAGGCCGGTGAAAAATACGGTAAACCCTTGCTTGTGGCGCGGCGGCTTGGTGCGGCGCAGCTCATCGACCACGGCAGGAAAGGAAAACCAATCGGGAATATCCAGCCCTTCAGTTAGCCGACGGCGCAATTCGGTGCCGGAGATATTAAGAACGGTCATGCCTTCCCCAACCTCGTCCGCCGGCTCATATTGCGCTTTTTCAAGCACATAGACCATGTGCTTAAATGGCACCATTTCAACACCGATTTCCGCTTCATGCTCTTTGAAAAGCTGCTGAGCATCATATGGGCCGTAAAAATCGTCCCCCGACGAGTTTTTCCCCGGACCGGCATGATCCCGCCCGACGATGAAATGGGTGCAGCCGTGATTTTTGCGAATCAAACCATGCCACACGGCTTCGCGCGGCCCGGCCATGCGCATCGCGAGATTGAGCAAGCTCATCGCCGTGGTGGATTGTGGATACTTATCCAGCACCGCCTCATAGCAGCGCACGCGGGTGAAATGGTCAATATCACCGGGTTTGGTCATGCCGACAATCGGGTGGATCAGCAGATTGGCCTGCGTTTCTTTGGCGGCTCTAAAGGTCAGCTCCTGATGCGCGCGGTGCAGCGGGTTTCGGGTTTGAAAAGCCACAACCTTACGCCAGCCCATCTTGCGAAAATAGCTGCGCAGCTCGTTTGGCGTGTCTCTGCGGCGGCGATAATCGTAATGAACAGGGGCCTGAATGCCGATCACCGGCCCGCCCAGATAGACGCTACCGGCTTGATTATACAAATAATCTACCGCTGGATGCGCGATATCATCCGCGCCAAATACCATCTCGGACTCGCGCGCCTTGTTTGGCACCCATTTGTCAGAGATAGACAGGATCGCCAAAATCACCCCTTCAACATCGCGCAATGCAATGTCTTGCCCCGGCTCGATTTTGCTGGCGAAATCCTCCGATACATCCAGCGTGATCGGCATGGGCCATAGCGAGCCATCTTCCAATCGCATGCCTTCAACCACCGAATTGTAATCCGCCTCACCCAAAAAGCCCTTGAGCGGATTAAACCCTCCATTCATCAACAACTCGAGATCGCACATTTGCCGTGGGGTCAGATCCCAGCTCGGCATTTCAGCGGCTTCGAATTTCAGCTTTTCGGCGCTTTCGTGAGAGACAAAAAGCTCGGGGATCGGGGTCAAATTTTGCATGGGTAACCATCGGTTAGAGGGTAGGGATTACCGCTATTTAGCGATAATCCCAACCAATACCAACACTTGTTTAAGTAAAGCGCCTCATTTTAGGCACTATTCTTCTTGTTCGGCCAGAAATTGCTCGGCCTCCAGCGCGGCCATGCAGCCCATGCCGGCCGATGTGATCGCTTGGCGGTATTTGTAGTCGGTAATATCGCCCGCCGCAAAAACGCCGGGGATCGAGGTGGCGGTGCTATCGGGCTTTGTAATCACATAGCCGCCCATATGGGTTTCCAGCGTGTCTTTTACCAATTCATTGCTCGGCGCATGGCCAATAGCGACAAATACGCCCTTGCAGGGAATATCGGTAATTTCGCCGGTTTTTACGTTTTTGACCTTCACCCCCTCAACCCCGAGCGGGTTTTCCGAGCCGTAAACTTCGTCTAGCTCATGGAACCAAAGCGGTTCAATTTTTTCGTTTTTCATCAA
>WFUK01000068.1 GCA_015485015.1 Paracoccaceae bacterium
ACAGAGAGCAGCGGGATGGTGATGGCAATGCAGGTGGCGGCAAACAAAGCCGAAATTTGAAAACCGGCAATCGGGATGATCGCCAGATCAAAACCGCCCAGCTTTTCAAACACCGTCACGATTACGACCTCGACCAAGGTCAGCGCGATCACCAACCACCAGAATTCCGGCGCGGTGGCGCGACCCGAAAACCGCGCATAGTGGCGCAGGCCGGATTTGATCGCTTGCCCCGGCCCCATTACCCGATCGCCTTCAGCACAGCTTCGCCAAGGCCCGCCGGGCTTTCGGCCACCACAACACCGGCGCTTTTCATCGCTTCGATCTTGTCTTCCGCGCCGCCTTTACCGCCAGCGACAATCGCACCGGCATGGCCCATGCGGCGGCCCGGAGGCGCGGTGCGGCCGGCAATAAAGCCCGCTACCGGCTTTTTGCGCCCGCGTTTGGCTTCGTCCTTCAGGAATTGCGCGGCTTCCTCTTCGGCAGAGCCGCCGATTTCGCCAATCATAATGATGCTCTGGGTTTCGTCATCCGCCAAGAACCATTCCAGCACATCGATATGCTCGGTGCCTTTGATCGGATCGCCGCCAATGCCGACACAGGTGCTTTGCCCAAGGCCGACATCGGTGGTTTGCTTCACCGCTTCATAGGTCAGCGTGCCCGAGCGCGAAACCACCCCGACAGAGCCGCGCTTGTGAATATGGCCGGGCATAATGCCGATTTTGCAGGCATCCGGCGTAATCACACCCGGGCAGTTTGGCCCGATCAGCGTGGATTTGGAGCCTTGCAGCGCCCGCTTTACCTTCATCATATCCAGCACCGGAATGCCCTCGGTAATACAAACGATCAGCTCCATTTCCGCGTCAATCGCTTCCAAAATCGCATCGGCGGCAAAAGGCGGCGGCACATAGATCGCGGTGGCATTGGCCTCGGTGGCATGGCGGGCTTCGGCAACGGTATTGAAGATCGGCAGGCCAATATGGCTGCGCCCGCCCTTGCCCGGCGTTACGCCGCCCACCATCTGGGTGCCATAGGCAATCGCCTGTTCGGAGTGGAACGTGCCCTGCGAGCCGGTAAGCCCTTGGCAGATTACGCGGGTATTTTCATTTACAAGTACGGCCATTTTCTAGGTCCTTTATTGGGTAATTGGCTCAATCGGCGGCATTTCAGCAGGAGGCGCGGCTTGCACGGTGATTGAGTAAATATTCAAATTTCGATTGCGCGGTGGCGGCGAAAAGCTGGAAATTATCCCCGGCACATTCAAAACCTCGTTCAGCTCGGCCTCCACAGCCGCCGCCCCGTCATCGGAATTGAAGGTCATGGTGCAACGCTTGTTGCCCTCGCCCCCTTCCAGCGAAAAGCTGATATTGAGGTTGATATGCTGATAGCCGGATTCCGCGTTGATCGCGATCTCCGGCATCTGGTTCAGCACCAGAGCCGAGCGCTCGAAATCAGGGGCCTGATCAAGGCAAACCGCCCTGAACAACACCGCCGCCTCAGCCGCCGTGGCCGCCGGACGATCCGCCATAGCGGCGGTTTGCACGGTTTTTGTGATCGCGAGATCAATTTCAGGGGTGGGTTCGGGCTCAATCACAGCCGCACAGGCCGAAAGCAGCAACCCGCCACCTAGAAAGAATATTCGCTTTATGCTTGTTTTTTCCATACGTTCAGTTTCCCGTCCTATGTTCGATCGACATGCTAAAAGCACCAACAGGGCCACGATCGCTCTGATAAAAAATGGCCTCAAGAATGAGCGTTCGCCCGTTTGATGAAAAAACGCGACGCTGGCCCTCGACAAAGGTTGTTGTGTCGCCATCAATTTGCGCAGGCTCAATCGGGGGCAAGGTAGCACCACCGGCAGCCGTGCGGCTAAGGCGGTCAAATTGGCGCACAAGCTGCCGTGCTGTCAGGCTTTTAGAACCAACATAACAACTAAAGGTTGCCGTGCGGTTGCGACTATCAATGGAGTATCGAGGCGCGCCCACAAGGTATCGACTGGCTCCGCGATTATCGTAATCTAAAAACACAGATCCAACAGCTTGAACGACGCCGGCACCTTGCTCTGGCGCGCTGCCATTTCCTAAAGACAGGGCAACTTGTGAGAGGCAGC
>WFUK01000069.1 GCA_015485015.1 Paracoccaceae bacterium
CAAGTAGAAAGCGCGCGTGAAATCAGTGTCGAGATTGCCAGAGCGAAGGATAGCCTGCGGCTTGGCAATGCTGCCCAAGCGCTGACGCTTTATAACGAGATAATTATTGCCGAGCTACAATCCCGCTCCCCCGATTTCACCAGTCTCCCGATCGCCATGGTGGAAACCATCAAGCTATATTTGTTGACCGAAGATAGGCAGATGGCGCGGCTGACCTTTGGCGAATTGGTGGATTTGAGCCAAAACAGAATCCTCTATTCGAATGATCTGGCTTATTTGGTGAGCTGGGTCGAGGAGATTTACGAGGCGAATGACCCGATCTCCAACGCTGGTTTCGCGCTGGAAGTATCGAATTATCAAGCCGAGCTGGTCCGGCAGCTTTTCCCGCCCGAAAGCGAGAACCGCGCAACGGCTCTAAACGCGATCGAGGCGCGAAACGCATTGATACCGCGCTAGGCTTTTACGCAAACGCCGCTTCCAGCGCGATCTCGACCATATCGCCAAAGCTCTTTTCACGATCTTCCGAGGGCAGCGCCTCTCCCGTTACCAGATGATCCGAGATCGTCATGATCCCGAGCGCGCGGCGCTGGTAGCGGGCGGCGAGGGTATATAGCTCGGCGGCTTCCATTTCCACCGCCATAATCCCGTGGCGCATCATTTGCTCGTTCAGATCGGGGCGCTCGTCATAAAAGGTGTTGGAGGAATAGATGCTGCCAACATGGGTGGTCACCTTGCCCTCGGCCGCCTTATGCGCGGCGGCCAGCAAGCCAAAATCAGCGGTCGGGGCAAAATTCAGCTCCTTGAACATCCCTTCCGAGGGGGTGGAAAGCGTGGTGGCGCTCATGGCCAGCACCACATCGCGGAGCTTGATATTTTCCTGCATCGCCCCCGCCGAGCCGATGCGGATCAGGGTTTGCACATCAAAATCGCGGATCAGCTCGTTGACATAAATCGAGAGCGACGGCATGCCCATGCCGGTGCCATGCACGCTGACGCGGTTGCCCTTATAGCTACCGGTAAAGCCCAGCATCCCGCGCACTTCGTTGACCAAAACCGCGTCCTCAAGGAAATTCTCCGCCACCCATTTGGCGCGATAAGGATCGCCGGGTAATAATACGGTTTCGGCAATGTCGCCAGCTTTGGCCCCAATATGAACGGTCATGTGCTTCCCTTTTCAGTTTGCAACATTCTGGCGCAACCGAAGGCAGGTTTCCAGCGTTATTTCGCCCCGAGGGTCAGAGCAATGACATCGCGCATGATCTGGTTTAGGTCAAAATCCTTCGGGGTATAAACGCGGGCAATGCCAAGCGCGCGCAGGGTTTTGGTATCGGCATCGGGAATAATCCCGCCAACAATCACCGGAATATCCAGCCCCTCGGCCTTTATGCGCGCCATGGTTTCCTCTACCAGCGGCACATGCGAGCCGCTCAGGATGCTTAGCCCCATGATATGAACGCGCTCTTTTTTGGCGGTTTCCACCAGCGCTTCGGGGGTCATGCGGATGCCTTCGTAAAATACCTTCATGCCGCAATCCCGCGCCCGCACGGCGATCTGCTCGGCGCCGTTTGAATGGCCATCCAGACCCGGCTTGCCAACCAAAAACCGCAGGGGTTCTTTCAGCGTGGCAGAGGCGGCGCGCATTTCGGCCTGAATGCCCGAAAGCCCCGTTGTGTCATTCGCCATCGCCATGCTCACCCCCGTGGGGGCGCGATATTCGCCAAATTCCTGCCGCATCGCCTCGCCCCATTCGCCGGTGGTCACCCCCGCCTTGGCGCAAGCGATCGAGGGTGGCATGATGTTTTGACCCGCTTTGGCCGCCGCCCGCAGGGCGGCAAGGCTGGTCTCCACCGCTGCTGAATCCCGCGCTTCCCGCCATGCGTTTAGCGCATCGATCTGCTCTTGCTCGACCTTCGGATCCACCACCATGATCTCTTTATCGCCACCGGTCAGCGGGCTTGGCTCTCCGGCTTCAAAGCGGTTCACCCCCACCACCATGGTATCGCCGGTTTCGATCCGCCCGAGCCGCGCGGCATTGGCCTGCACGAGGCTGGTTTTCATGTATTCAATCGCCGCCACCGCGCCGCCCATTTTATCAATCTGGGCAATTTCTGCCCGCGCTTCGGCCTTTAGCACCTCCACCTTGCGGTCCACTGCCGGATTGCCGTCAAACAAGTCGTCATATTCCAACAGGTCGGTTTCATAGGCCATGATCTGCTGCATCCGGAGCGACCATTGCTGGTCCCACGGGCGGGGCAGGCCCAGCGCCTCGTTCCATGCCGGAAGCTGCACGGCGCGGGCGCGGGCTTTTTTGCTGAGCGTCACCGCCAGCATTTCGATCAGGATGCGATAAACATTATTCTCGGGCTGCTGCTCGGTCAGGCCCAGCGAATTCACCTGCACCCCGTAGCGAAAGCGGCGCTGCTTGGGGTCTTGCACGCCATATCGTTCAAGGCAAATCTCGTCCCAGAGGTCGACAAACGCCCGCATTTTGCACATCTCGGTCACGAAGCGGATACCGGCATTTACAAAGAAGGATATCCGCGCCACCACGGCAGGGAAATCCGCTTCAGGCACCTGCCCGCGCACCTGATCCAGCACGGCAATCGCAGTCGTGAGGGCAAAAGCCAGCTCCTGCTCGGGGGTCGCGCCCGCCTCTTGCAGGTGGTAAGAGCAGACATTCATCGGGTTCCATTTGGGCAGAGCCCCATAGCAATATTCCGCAATGTCGCCGATCAGCTTCAGGCTCGGCGCGGGCGGGAAAATATAGGTGCCGCGGGAAAGGTATTCCTTGATGATATCGTTTTGCACCGTGCCTTTTAGGGCAGCCACCTCGGCCCCCTGCTCCTCGGCCACCGCGATATAGAGCGCGAGCTGCCACGCCGCCGTGGCGTTGATCGTCATCGAGGTGTTCATCTGGTCCAGCGGGATATCCTGAAACAGCCGCCGCATATCGCCAAGATGGGAAATCGGCACGCCAACTTTGCCGACCTCGCCGCGCGCTAGAATATGATCGCTGTCATAGCCGGTTTGTGTCGGTAGATCAAAAGCCACGCTCAGCCCGGTTTGTCCCTTGCTCAGGTTCTCGCGGTAAAGCGTATTGGAGGCGCTGGCGGTGGAATGGCCCGCATAGGTGCGGAAAAGCCATGGGCGGTCTTTTTGTGGCATGTCTATCTCCCGTTTTGACCTTTATTGCACTGCAGCAAAATCTCTGCAAGCAATAATCTAATAAACAACATGCATTTTTTGAAATATAGTAACACTCTTAACTCTAGCCATGGAGGGGGGCTGCTGTAAGCTGACATAATGGATGCAACGATTGAAATTCCGGTATGGCTGGCAGTGCTGGCGGGGCTGTTTGCGCTGGTGGCGGTGCTGGACAAGCTCCTGCTGCCCTCGGTGCGCTGGTATTTCAGAAAGCGGTTTAACCGCGCCGTGGAGCGGCTGAACACCAAGTTGCAGCTGCAAATTCAACCATTCAAGCTGACCCGCCGCAAGGTGCTGATCGATCGGCTGATCCATGATCCGGTGATTATGGCTGCCATTGCCAAAGAGGCCGAAGAGAGCGGCACCCCGCCCGAGGTGCTGGCCGAAAAGGCCCAGCGCTATGCCCGAGAGATCGTGCCGCATTTTTCGGCTTTTGCCTATTTCGGCTTTGCCGCCCGCGCCGCGCGCTGGCTTTCGCAATCGCTTTACCGCGTGCGCATCGGGCTGCTGGACGAGGCGGGCATGGCCAAGGTGGACCCGAATTCAACCGTGGTATTTGTAATGAACCACCGCTCGAATATGGATTATGTGCTGGTTACCTATCTCGCCTCCGAGCGCTCGGCGCTATCTTATGCGGTGGGCGAATGGGCGCGGGTCTGGCCGCTTCAGGGGTTTATCCGCTCGATGGGGGCGTATTTTATCCGTCGCCGCTCGCGCAATCCGCTCTATCGCTGTGTGTTGGCGCGCTATGTGCAAATGGCGACCGAGGGCGGGGTAACGCAGGCGGTATTTCCCGAGGGCGGGCTTTCGCGCTCGGGGCATTTGGGCGAGGCCAAGCTGGGGCTGCTGAGTTATATCATCAAGGGCTTTGATGCGACCGGCGCGCGCGATGTGGTATTTGTGCCGGTGGGGCTGAATTATGATCGGGTGCTGGAAGACCGCGTGCTGCTGGCGGCGCGGGGGGCGGAAGGCAAGCCGAAATTCAAATCCGGCCCGGGAGCGGTGCTGCGCTTTATCCGGCACCAGATTTGGCTGCGGATCACCGGCAAATACCACCGCTTCGGCTATGCCTGCGTCAGCTTTGGCGCGCCGGTTTCGCTGAAGGGCTATCTGGCGACCCACGAAGGCGCGCTGGAAGAGCAGATCGCGGCGCTGGGCAATGACTTGATGGCGGATATCGGCAAGGTGGTGCCGGTGCTGCCGGTCTCGCTGATTGCCTCGATTATGCTGGAGGCGGGGAGCTTGAGCAAAATCGGGGTCAAGGGCGCGGCGCATCGGCGGATCAAGGATTATGCCGAACGCGGGGTCTATAGCCATATCCCGCGCGAGGACGAGGACTATGCGGTGGATGTCGGCCTGCGCATGCTGGAAATGCGGCGCATTCTGGTGGAAGAAGACGGGATCTATGCGGTGAATGATGAAAACCGAGAGCTGCTGGAATATTACGCCAACGCGATTGCGCATCTGGGGTAAATGCTGCGACGCACAAAAAGCACTTGCGCGAGTCGACTTATAATGTAATTACAGAATCAAGACGACTGGCGCAACAATGTTGCGCGCTGATTTTGTGAAGGACAGGCC
>WFUK01000070.1 GCA_015485015.1 Paracoccaceae bacterium
CATCCGGCACATTTACCCCTTTGCGGTTGGAGATTTTACCCCCCACAACCACCTCGGTATCGGCATAATCATCGCCGCAGGCCGTAACCTTCAGGCTGATCTTGCCGTCATCCACCAATAGGGTAGAGCCAACTTCGAGCGCCTTGAAAATCTCGGTATGGGGCAGGCAAACGCGGCGGTCATCGCCCGGGGTCGTGTCCAGATCAAAGCGGAAAGCAGCGCCTTCGGCCAGCACTTCGCTATCCTTGGCAAATACCCCGCAGCGCAGCTTTGGCCCCTGAAGGTCTGCCAGAATTCCGATCGGGCGGTTTAGCTCCACCTCAAGCTCACGGATAATCGTGTGCCGGAATTTCATTTCATCATGCGATCCATGGCTCATATTGAGCCGAAATACATCGGCACCAGCCAAAAACAGCTCGCGGATCATTTGTTTAGTGTCGGAAGCGGGGCCGAGGGTTGCCACAATTTTGACATTCCTCTGGCGGCGAATACCTGTCGTCATATTATCTCTTTTCGTGCCTAAATGGCGGGCCTTTGCCGTGTATAGCGCACCAAAGCGCGGATGTCCGCAAGAATTGGCGAAATTTCCCTGCTTTATGGTCGCATAGGCTGGCCCATGATTTCACAAGCGTATATCACAAACATGACAGTTTTAAGAATCGGACCCGAGAAATGCCACAAAGCGATGCTTTTGAAGTGCTGAACCAAAGCGCTGAATCAAATGTGCTTATCCTGTGTGATCACGCCAGCAATCATGTGCCGGATGCGGTAAATGGCGGAAATCTAGGGATATCGGAGGCGGATATGAACCGCCATATCGCCTATGATATCGGCGCGCGCGGCACCGCGCTCAAGATCGCCGAGGCCCTGAACGCCCCGATGCTGGCCAGCCGCTTTTCCCGCCTTGTGATTGATCCCAATCGCGGCGAGGATGATCCGACGATTCTGATGAAAATCTATGATCACACTATAATAGCGGGTAATCGCGCCGCCGATGCCGCAGAAAAACAGCGCCGGATTGAGGCCTATCATCGGCCTTATCACGCCGCGATTGATGCCGCGATTTCTTCCATCACCACACGCGGCGAAACGCCGGTGATCATCTCGATCCATTCCTACACCCCGCAACTGAATGGCCGCCCCATGCGCCCGTGGCATATCGGGGTATTGTGGGATGATGATGCCCGCATCCCCGTGCCGCTGATGGAAAATCTCGGCAAAAACCCCGAGATCGTGGTCGGCAATAACGAACCATATTCCGGCGAGCTGCGCGGCGATACCATGTATTTTCATGCCAGCCAAAAGGGCTATCCCCATGTGCTGATCGAGCTGCGCCATGATCTGATCGACACGCCGGAAGGCCAGGAAAAATGGGCCGGTATTCTGGCCAGACCCCTTAACGACATCATTCAAACCCTGTGAGGATATTATGGACGAGCTAACCCAACTCAAAGCCGAAGCCACTGCCTTTCGCCGCCTGAAAGCCCATCTGGACGAGCGCCGCGATGTGCAAAATATCGACATGATGAACCTGACGGGGTTTTGCCGCAATTGCCTGAGCCGCTGGTATCAGGAAGCTGCCAATGAACTGGGCGTAGAGATGAGCAAAGACGAGGGGCGCGAGGCGTTTTATGGCATGCCCTACACCGAGTGGCGGGCGCAAAACCAGACCGAAGCCGATGCGGCCACCCAAGCCGCCTATGAAATCGCCAAGCCAAAGCACGATTGATGCGGCGGCTGATCCTCCTTTTGCTGCTGCTGGCGGGGCCGCTTTCTGCCGCGCCAAAAGTGGCCAGCACCATCGCGCCGCTCAACGGGCTGGTGGCCGCCATAATGCAAGACGTGGGCGAGCCAGCCGCGCTGGTGCCGTCCAATCAGGACCCGCATGGTTTTTCCCTTCGTCCCTCGCAAATCTCGGCCTTGGGCGAGGCGGATATTGTCTTTGCCGTCGGGCTGGGGCTTGAGCCATGGCTGGCGCGGGTGGCGGGCGATTTTATCACCGTCAATCTGGCAGATGTCGCCTCGGAGGCCCTGCCCGCCCGCAATTTTGACCTCTCCGCCCGCGATGATTTTGACCCGCATCTGTGGCTCGACCCCGGCGAGATGATCCCGTGGGAGCTGGAAATCACCCAGCGCCTGATCGCGCTTGACCCCGAAAATACCGCGCAATACCGCGCCAATGAATTTGCCCTGCTCAAAACGCTGGTCGCAGCCAAAGAGCGGCTGGAGGCGATCGGCGCGCGCCTGAACGCCGCCAATATCCGGCTGATACCCTCCCATGACGCTTACCAATATCTGGAGCGCCGGCTCGGCGTGCCATCCCTCGGGATGCTGAGCGATATAGCCGGCACGCGGGCGGGCGCGCGCAGCCTTTCCAGGCTCGGCCGTCTTGAGGGACCGGTCTGCCTGCTGGAAAGCCCCGAAGCGCTGGCCCCTGCCAGCCTGCTGCCCCAAGCGCCGCGCGCGCGGATAGACCTGAACGGTAGCGAAATCGCGGGCGAGCCTGATTTTATCGCGCGCTATTATCAAAACATCGCCGGGGCGCTGGAAAACTGCCTTGCCGCCGGATAGGCTGGCAGCCCTTGACACGCCCCGCGCAAAACCATTTAGTTTGACCGAAATCTGGAGGGAATAGTATGGATAAAGTCTGCGCAACCGCTGCCGAGGCCCTAAGCGGCATCCCCTTTGACGGGATGAAGCTGGCCGTGGGCGGCTTTGGCCTTTGTGGCATTCCCGAAACCCTGATCGAGGCCCTGCGCGATAGTGGTGCCAAAGACCTGACCGTGGCCAGCAATAATGCCGGCACCGATGGTTTTGGCCTCGGGCAGCTATTGGAAACCCGCCAGATCAAAAAGATGATCTCGTCTTATGTCGGCGAAAATGCCGAATTCATGCGGCAATATCTTAGCGGCGAGCTGGAGCTGGAATTC
>WFUK01000071.1 GCA_015485015.1 Paracoccaceae bacterium
CGCGGGGAAAACAGCGCGATGGCGTCCAGCTCTCCGGCCTTCAGCATAGCGATGGCTGGCTTGGACAAGGGCAAAGCCCGCTGGTCATATATCGCAAGCGCTTTTACCCCGAGCGCGCCGATCACATGGCGGCCATGCAGATGCAAAACTCCCGATTCCGGCAAAATATCCCGCAACGATTCGGCATTGCCCGCCGCCGCCATCGCCTCAAACCCCAGCGCGCGGGCGCGGGCGGCCGTGGCCTCGCCCACGCAATAGGCTGGCAGGCGGATGGGAGATTGGCGGGCAAAAGCCTCCACCCCGTTTTGAGAGGTAAAGGCCAAGGCAGAGATGCCGGAAAGATCGAGTTTCACCGCCAGATCCTGCATTTCCAGCATGGGCGAAAACACCGGCTCCAGCGCGGTTTCTGCCCGCAAGGCAACGGCAAAAGCCTCGGCTTGCGCGCGGGCACGGGTGAGCAGCACCCTAGGCAAAAAAACCTTCGCCGCCCTTGGCGCGCAGCTCTATGCCCGCCTCGGCCCCGATCCGCGCTGCATCACCTAGCGGTCCCTGCCAGCTTCCGGCATGGGTGGTGGAGCCGTCAGGCCGGATGATCTCGCCGCGAAAATGGAGGGTGTCGCCGTTCAGCTCGGCCAAGCCGCCAATCGGGGTGCGGCAGGAGCCGTCCAGCTCCTTGAGAAAGGCGCGCTCGGCAGAAATGCGGATAAAGGTTTCGGCATCATGGATCGGGGCCAGCAGCGCCGCCGCCGCCTCGTCCGATTTGCGCCGCTCGATCCCGACCGCGCCTTGGGCGCAGGCCGGCAGCATCACGTCGGTTTCAATCGGATTGGCCAGCTCAAAATTGCCCAGCCGCCGCAGGCCGGCACAGGCGAGGAAGGTGGCGCTGGCCACGCCCTCGTCAAGCTTGCGCAGGCGGGTTTGCACATTGCCGCGAAATTCCACCAGCTTCAAATCAGGCCGCATCGCCAAAAGCTGGGCGCGCCGCCGCAGGCTGGAAGTGCCAACCACCGCGCCCTCGGGCAGATCGGCAATCGCGCTATATTTCGGGCTGATAAACGCATCGCGCACATCCTCGCGCGGCAAAGCGCAATCGATCACCAGCGCATCGGGCAGCACCGTGGCCACATCTTTCATCGAATGCACCGCAATATCGATCCGCCCGTCCAGCAGCGCCTGCTCGATCTCTTTGGTAAACAGCCCCTTGCCGCCGATCTCGGAGAGCGGACGATCCTGCACCGCGTCTCCGGTGGTCTGGATCACCTCGATGGTAAAGGCGGCTTCGGGCAGATTATGCGCGGACATCAGGCGGGAGCGGGTCTCATAGGCTTGCGCCAGCGCCAGCGGAGAGCCGCGAGTGCCGATTTTAAGCGGAGAATCTATGCTATATTGCGTGGTCATGCTCGGGGTGATACCCCTTGCAGCGGTGGCAGGCAATTGGTTTTAGGGCAGCAGATATGAAAATCGGGATCATTGGCGCCGGGGCATTTGGCTCGGCTTTGGCGGTGGCTTACGGGCAAAAGGGGCTGGAGGTGGCGCTTTGGGCGCGCAGCCATGCTTACGCGCGGGATTATCCGGCGGCGGTTTCCCATGTGCATGATCTGGCGGCGCTGGCGGGGGCTGCGGCGATATTACTGGTGGTTCCGGCCCAGCAAACCGCTGATTTTTTGGCGAAAAACCAGCTACCGGATGCGCCTTTGGTGCTATGCGCCAAGGGGATCGATGCTGCCACAGGAAAGCTGCAAAGCCAGATCGCGGCGCGGCCCGTAAGCGTCCTTACCGGTCCTGGCTTTGCGGGCGAGATCGCAGCGGGGCTGCCCACGGCCCTTACGCTTGCGGGCGGAAATGCCGCGCAGCAGGCGCTGCTCTCCACGCCCAGATTAAGGCTTTATCGCTCCGATGATATCATCGGGGCGCAAGCGGGCGGGGCTTTGAAAAACGTGATCGCGCTGGCTTGCGGCATGGCCATTGGCGCGGGGCTGGGGGAAAGCGCCCGCGCGGCGCTGCTGACGCGGGGCTTTGCCGAAATGCAGCGGCTGGGCGTGGCACTGGGTGGCAAGGCCGAAACCTTTCAGGGGCTTTCGGGGCTGGGCGATCTCGCGCTGACCTGCGCCAGCGCGCAAAGCCGGAACTTCGCCCAAGGGCTGGCTTTCGGGCAGGGCGACGGCCAAACCGGCGGCACGGTAGAAGGGCTGGCCACGGCGCAGGCGGCTGCAGCTTTGGCGGAAAAGCTCGGGGTCGAGGCCCCGATCACGGCTGCGGTGGCGGCGGTGGTTTCGGGCAAGGCCACGGTGGATAGCGCCATGCAGGCCCTTTTGGCGCGGCCGCTCAAGGAGGAATGATGAACCATTGGCTTTTCAAATCCGAACCCGCCAGCTGGGGCTGGGAGCAGCAGGTGGCCAAAGGCGAGGTCGGCGAGGCGTGGGACGGGGTGCGCAACTACCAAGCCCGCAATTTTATGCGGCAGATGGAGATCGGGGACCTTGGGTTTTTCTATCACTCGGTGAATGAAAAACAGGTGGTGGGTGTGGTCGAGATTATCGCAACGGCACACCCTGATAGCACCACGGATGACCCTCGCTGGGAATGCGTGGATATCAAAGCCGTGGGTCCGTTTCCTCGCCCTGTGACGCTGGCCGAGATCAAGGCCGAGCCTCGGCTGGCGGACATGCTGCTGGTAAAAAACGCGCGGCTATCGGTGCAGCCGGTAACGGCGGAGGCTTGGAAAATTGTGTGTGAGATGGGTGGTTATGGCCTAACCGGCTAAGATTCAAGTTCCGTTGTTGGTGGTGTCGATTTCAATAACAACCTACCCCTAGATGATTACTAACCTAGGTTAGTAGTCATCTAGGAGTGCCGTAATATGCAGTAGTATCAGTTGGTTGGCAAAATTTACAAGGCTTTCGAAAGCGCTAGCGCGAGGTATGTTTTCGCAGCATGTTAATAGGTGACACATCTCGCCCTTTCTCTTATGATATCATTACAAAAAAGGGGGAGTAATCATGGAATTATTATCAGTATTGGCCGCTGCCGTGGCCGCATTTATGTTTGGCGGCGCATGGTATAGCACGCTGGGAAAGCCGTGGATGAAGGCCACAGGGATCACGCCAGAAC
>WFUK01000072.1 GCA_015485015.1 Paracoccaceae bacterium
AATCTATATGCTGGATTTGACGGGAGTGGCACGCTGAATATCGAGGCGGGTGGCTTGGTTACGAATACCATCGGGTATATTGGCTTTGAATCCGGTTCTGTTGGCACGGTTACAGTCACTGGCGCTGGCTCTAGCTGGACCAATTCAACTTTCCTTTATGTAGGCCTTAACGGCACTGGCGCCTTGAACGTGGAAGCGGGGGGCGAGGTCTTAAGCGTAGGCGGGAACATTGGCCGGGATAGCGGCGGCGCGGGCGCTGTTACGGTTACAGGCGCAGGCTCGATATGGACCAATTCCGGCACTCTGTTTGTAGGAGATTTTGGAGACGGGGCGCTGACCATCGCCGATGGTGGGGCGGTCAGCAATACCAGTGGATATATCGGGCGGAATACCGGTGCTACGGGTGTGGTTACGGTGACGGGTGATGGCTCTAGCTGGACAAACTCAAACGCACTATATGTCGGCAGCAGCGGCACAGGCACGCTGAATATCCTCGAGGGTGGCGCGGTGAGCAATGGCACGGCCAGTATCGGGTTTAATGCGGGGTCCAATGGCGCGGTCACGGTGGATGGCGCTGGCTCTACATGGGTGAACTCGGGGTTCTTCTATGTTGGAAACTCGGGCGATGGCACATTGAGCATCAGCGCTGGCGGCCTTGTTCAAAGCTCGTTTAGTATTATTGCTGGCGAAGCGGGATCTACCGGCGCGGTCACTGTGGATGGCGTTGGCTCTGAATGGGCGGCTTCGAATAGCCTTTTTGTAGGTAGTAAAGGGGACGGCACCTTGGATATTACCTCGGGCGGCGTGGTAAGCAGTACTGCGGGATATGTAGGATACTCCGCCGGTAGCACGGGTGTGGTCACGGTTTCAGGGGCCGGTTCGAGCTGGGCAATGCTTAGGCAGCTTGGTGTCGGCTCCGACGGAAACGGCACTATGACCATTTCGGCGGGCGGGTCTGTAAGCAGCTCGGCAGGCGGTATTGCGGCGCAGGCGGGCAAAACCGGCGCGGTTACGGTCACCGGTGCTGGCTCTACCTGGACAATCTTTGGCGATCCCGGCAACCCGACCGATCTTTATGTCGGGAGTGGCGGCATTGGCAGCCTGTTGATCGCAGATGGTGGCGCGGTCAGCAATGCCTCGGCGGTCATTGGCAGGACATCCACGGCCACCGGCACCGTCACCGTTACCGGCGCTGGCTCCACATGGACCAACGCTGGCGACCTTAGGGTCGGCCTGTCTGGCACCGGCATATTGAATATCGAGGCTGGCGGCGCGGTCAGCAATACGAACGGTTATATTGGAGATGATGCGGGGTCATCGGGCACGGTTACGGTCACAGGTGACGGGTCTAGCTGGGGCGTGGGTGATTCATTATATGCCGGTTATAGCGGCACGGGCAATTTGAATATCGAGGCTGGCGGTGCGGTGAATAGTGTTGCCGGGTATCTCGGGGTTTTGGCTGGAGCTTCGGGCGCAGTCACCGTGAGCGGCATTGGGTCAAGCTGGACAATCGCCAATGATCTTGAGGTCGGCAGTAACGGTAGTGGTGTGCTGACGATTGCAGCGGGCGGCACTGTCAGCAATGCTTACGGCATCGTCGGCATCGCGAGTGGCGCTTCGGGCGAGGTTATGGTTACGGGGGCCGGCTCTGCTTGGCTCAATGCGGACGGGCTTGGCATCGGGATTGATGGCACAGGCACGCTGACCATCGCCGATGGCGGTTTGGTCAGGGTTGGCGCTGCGGGAGGCGGGGCTGTTTTCATGGAAACCGGCACGCTGAATATCGGCGCGGCGGCGGGCGATGTGGCCGTGGCGGCGGGCAGTCTGGAGGCTTTGGGCATTATCTTTAACAATAGCGCAGGCAAAGTGGTGTTTAATCTTTCCGACACCGCCTATGACTTTGATCTTGGCATCACCGGTGCAGGGTCGGTGGATGTATTGTCAGGCACCACAACCATTTCGCTCGTTGGCAATGATTACACCGGCAACACTACCGTGAGTGGTGGCACATTGCTGGTGGATGGCTCGATTGACAGCACCGCTTTTGTGAATGGCACCGGCACCTTGGGTGGCAGCGGCCTGGTGGGCAATGTGTTTGTCGAAGCGGGCGGCACTCTGGCGCCGGGCAATTCGATCGGCACGCTTTATGCCACGGATGTCGATTTTGGCAACGGCGCTACTTTTGGCGTGGAAATCGATGCGCTTGGCAATAGCGATGCCGTGGTCGCATCCGGTGATTTCACCATTCAGGCGGGCGCAATTCTTAACGTTACCCCCGAAACACTGGGCGAAGATGGCTCAACCTATGCATGGATTACAGATTATTGGCTGGTGACCGCCAATAGTGTCACCGGCGTGTTTGATACGGTAACCGACACATTTGCCTCCCTTGATGCCTTTGTTATTTATGAGGCGTCCGATATCTTTTTGCGGGTAATCCGCAATGATATCGACTTTGCAACGGCAGACGGCACGCCCAACCAGATCGCAACATCCGCCGGTATCGGGTTCTTGGGTGCGGGTTCGCCGGTCTATCAGGCGGTGGTTTTTGCGGGGGTTGATAACGCCCCCTTGGCGCTTGATCTGCTTTCCGGCGAAATTCACCCGACAACGGGAACGCTCACCGCCCAAGCCAGCCAATTTGCCTTGGAAATCGCCCAGAACCATGATGCCCGCGATGGTATTCAGGTCTGGGGCGAGGCCGTGGGGAACTGGACAGCCATGCAAGGTGACGGCAATGCCGCTGCGGTCAGCCAATCCCTTTATGGTGTATTTGCCGGTGCGGATATCGGCATCTCTGATTCCACCCGCCTCGGGCTGGTGCTGGGCATGACCGATGCCGGCCTTGACGTGGCGGCGCGGAATTCTTCTGCGGCGAGCAACGCTATTCATCTGGGGGCCTATGGCAGCGCGAGCCTGAACAAGATCGACTTGAGCTTTGGTGCCATGTATTCGAATTACAAAATCGACACCAGCCGGACCGTGCAGATCAGCGCACTGAGCGAGACATTGACCGCAAGCTACGAGGCATCGTCCTATGCGGTTTATGGCGAGGCCAGCCGCCGTTTTGATTTATCGTCGATGACGCTGGAACCCTTTTTGAAGCTATCCTATATAAATCTGCAAACCGCCGCCTTTAGCGAGACGGGCGGCGATGCGGCTTTGTCTTCAACGGCGAGTTCCCGTGGCTTAACCTTTGCAACATTGGGTATGCGCGCCGAAAAAACCATCGAGCTTGGCAATATGACCGCCAGACTAAGCGGCTCTGTTGGCTGGCAACAAGGGCTGGGCAACCTCGCGGCGCTGGCGGATATGTCTTTTAGCGGTCAACCGGGCTTCGAAATCGCGGGCCTGTCTTCTGCCAAAAACACCGCGATGATATCGGCGGGCATAGATATAGATACGGGGTCGAACTTTAACATCGCATTGAGCTATACTGGCCTTTTCGCTGGCGGCTCGCAAAGCCAGACCGTCAGCTTGAACCTCGTCAAGGAGTTTTAGGTTATGGACATTCTGAAAAATACCGGCCGGATTGCCGGAGTTGTTGCATTTGGCCTTTGGTCCGGTGTTTCTATCGCTGAATCACTGCCCGGCGGTGCCAGCTCCTTGACGGAGAGCTATGAAAACTGGGAGCTGACCTGTGTCAATCAAGACGAAACTCCGGTATGTTCTCTTGCGCAAGTCCAGATCAACGCCGAAACCCAACAGCAGATGCTCGCTGTTGAACTCCGGCCCGATGGTGCGGGGGGGTTATCCGGTGTAATGGTGTTGCCCTTTGGCTTGGCACTCAGCCAAGGCATAGCTATCGGAATCGACGATCAAGAGGCAAACGCAACGTTGGGATTCACGACCTGCCTGCCCGTAGGCTGCCTCGTTCCGGTCGGGTTTGATGCCGGCAGCATTGCCAGCCTGGCCACGGCAAACCAGCTGACAGCCACCGCAATCATCAGTGATTCAGGCGATCCGATCAGCTTTGTCATCAGCCTCACCGGATTGCAAAACGCCCATGCAAGATTGCAGGATGTCCTCCGCAACTAGATAGAAAATATTGGTATTTTTGCATTCTGATCGGTAACTGAACGCACGGTCCGACCTTGCCCGCGCTTGCCGATAGGGCTTTAGGTGGATGTCAAAATGCGGCGGCAATTTTCGGCGCATAAAAGCCTGATTACCCTGTATTTGTGGCCTATAGCGACGATGCCGCGCGGCTGGCTTGGTCATATTGCCCCGATAAGGCGCGCAAACTGGTGGCAAGGCTGCTGAATTCCTCGCCACTGATCCCTGTGCCGGGGATGCCCTCCAGCAGGCATTGCTCGCGTATTTTGCGATATTGCTCACATAGAGCGCGGCCACTCTCAGAGGTTTGGTAAAACATTTCCTTACCCCGCTTGACCGACGACACCAGCTCCAGCTTGCGCAATTTTCGCAGCGCATAATTGATGGTATGGCTGTCTTCGATATTTAGCAAAAACACGATATCGGAGAGCCGTTTTTCCCGATCTCGGTGGTTGGTATTGTGCAAAACCAGTATTTCAAGCGCGCTCAGCTCGGGCATCCCCGCCGCCGCCATGCAACGCTGCAT
>WFUK01000073.1 GCA_015485015.1 Paracoccaceae bacterium
GGGTCTCGGGTGCGCAGGCCGGCACCGAAGCGCAGCGCTTGACCGATAAGCTCTGGGAGCAGCTCTCGGCGCATGTTTATGTGTTTCTGCACCAAACGCGGCTTTGTGATATCGCCGCAGATTCAATGGCCCCCTGCGCCGCCGTGCCGAGCTTTATTGATGTGGTCGATGAAGATTGCGGGCCGGATACCTGTGGTTGCGAGGATAAATGAAACGCAGCTACCTAGATTGGAACGCGACTGCGCCGCTGAGGCCGGAAGCGCGCGCGGCAATGCTGGCGGCGATGGATTGCCTTGGTAATCCAAGCAGCGTGCATGGTGAAGGGCGGGCGGCCAAGGCCATTATCGAGCGCGCCCGCGAACAGATTTCGGAAGCCATCGGCGCAAGCGGCGCGGATATTGTCTTTACCAGTTCGGCCACCGAGGCCGCGGCTTTGGTGCTGGACAGGCAGGGATATTGCAGCCCCGCCACCGAGCATAATTGCATTTTGGCATGGACGGATTTTGAAAATACCACCGAGCCAGCCAAAACCGCTTGCGGGCTGGCGAATGGGGAAACCGGTGTGATTAATGAGCTGCCGGACGGGGTCGGGCTGTCTGACGCGGTGCAGGCTATTGGCAAAATGCCTTATAGTTTTTCCTGGAGCGGGGCTTCGCGGGCGCTGATTTCAGGCCATAAATTTGGTGGGCCAAAGGGCGCGGGCGCGCTGGTTGTTAAAAAGGGCGTCGAGGTTTTGGCGGCGCTCAAAGGTGGCGGGCAGGAAATGGGCCGTCGCTCTGGCACCGAAAATGTGATCGGCATTGCGGGCATGGGCGCGGCGGCCGAGGCTGCGGCGAAAGACCTCGCAGAAGGCCTCTGGCAAATAGTTGAGCAAAACCGTAATGTATTAGAAGAGCGGCTCTTGAACGAGGTGCCGGAGCTGATCATATTTGGTAAGGATGTGGAGCGCCTACCCAATACGAGCTATTTCGCGGTGCCGGGCTGGAAGGCCGAAACGCAGGTGATGCAGATGGATTTGGCTGGGTTTGGGGTGTCGGCTGGCTCGGCTTGCTCTAGTGGCAAGGTCAAGGCCTCTAGGGTGCTGAAGGCCATGGGGTATGATGAGATAACCGCCGGAAGTGCGATACGGGTTTCGATAGGCCCAAGCACCACGGCGCAGGAATTAGAGAGCTTCGCTGCGGCGTGGCTCAAGGAATATAAGCGCTTTAAGGCGCGGCAAGAGGGGAATTAATATGTCTACGCAAGAAAGCATTGCCAAGGACGGGGTCGACGCCGAAACCGTTGATGCGGTCAAAACCGTTGGCGACAAGTATAAATATGGTTTCGAGACCGATATCGAGATGGAATACGCGCCTAAAGGCGTGAACGAGGATATCGTGCGGCTGATTTCTAGCAAGAATGACGAGCCGGAATGGATGCTGGAATGGCGGCTGGATGCCTTTCGTCGCTGGGAAAAAATGACCGAGCCGGATTGGGCGATGGTGCATTATCCCGAGATCGATTTTCAGGACATTTATTATTATGCCCGCCCGAAAAGCATGGTGGAAAAGCCGAAATCTTTGGATGATGTAGACCCGAAATTGCTGGAAACCTACAAGAAGCTCGGGATTCCTTTGGCGGAGCAAGCCTTGCTGGCGGGCGTTGAAGGGGCCGAGGAGGGCCGCAAGGTGGCGGTCGATGCGGTGTTTGACTCTGTATCCGTGGGCACGACCTTTAAGGAAGAGCTTTCCAAGGCGGGCGTGATTTTTTGCTCGATTTCCGAGGCAATCAAGGACTATCCCGAGTTGGTGAAAAAATACCTTGGCACCGTGGTGCCGCCAACCGACAATTATTACGCCACGCTGAATAGCGCGGTTTTTTCCGACGGGTCGTTTGTTTATATCCCCGAAGGCGTAAAATGCCCGATGGAGCTTTCCACCTATTTCCGGATCAATGCCGAAAATACGGGGCAATTCGAGCGCACGCTGATTATCGCCGAAAAAGGCGCGCAGGTGAGCTATCTGGAGGGCTGCACCGCGCCGATGCGGGATGAAAACCAGCTACACGCGGCGGTGGTGGAGCTGATTATTCAGGAAGACGCGGATATCAAATATTCCACCGTGCAAAACTGGTATCCGGGCGATGAAAACGGCGTCGGCGGGATTTATAATTTTGTGACCAAGCGCGCTGATTGTCGGGGTGATCGTGCCAAGGTGATGTGGACGCAGGTGGAGACCGGCAGCGCCGTTACGTGGAAATATCCGAGCTGTATTTTGCGCGGGGACGACTCGCAGGGCGAATTCTATTCGATCGCGATTGCCAATAATATGCAGCAGGCCGATACCGGCACCAAGATGATCCATCTGGGCAAGCGCACCAAGTCGCGGATTGTCTCGAAAGGCATCTCGGCGGGCAAGGCGCAAAACACCTATCGCGGGCTGGTTTCGATGCATCCCAAAGCCAAGGATAGCCGGAATTACACCCAGTGCGACAGCCTTCTTATTGGCGATAAATGCGGGGCGCATACCGTGCCTTATATGGAATGTCGCAATAATTCCAGCCGGATAGAGCATGAAGCGACCACAAGTAAGGTCGATGACGAGCAGCTGTTTTATTGTCGTCAGCGCGGCATGGGCGAGGAAGAGGCCGTGGCGCTGATCGTCAATGGTTTTGCCAAGGAAGTGCTGCAATCCCTGCCGATGGAATTTGCCATGGAAGCGCAAAAGCTGGTGGCGATTTCGCTTGAGGGGAGTGTGGGCTAATGCCACGGTTTCCGGAAAAATTCAGCGACTGGCGCTCCAATATCGCAGCCTATCTCGCGGCGCGTATGCAGCGCCATGAATTCGGTTTTACCGCCGATATGGATAACACCGGATTTCCGGCCTCCAGCCTGGAGCATTTTCGCCGTATCTGGCGCGAAACGCTGGTGTGGCTACCACCGACAGAGGCGCAAAAACAACGCTTCAGATCCCATCCGCTTGTGTCAAAATCAGCCGATGCTTTAACCGCCGTGAGCGGGGCAAAGCGGCGCGAATACTGGGTGTTGGAGAATTTCACCTCCGGATTTCCCGACCCTGCCGAATTTTTGTTTGTCGGGTTTGAGCCGCGCCACAAAATTTTTGCTGCCGGCCGATTTGAAGAATGGCCAGAGAATTGGCAGCGTATAACCGGCTGATAAGACACAATTAAATAAATACTCCACCATCTTAGAAAGGGGGCTAAAATGATTGAACATAATGCAAATACCCCCGAACGGGTGGCGCAGATCGATATTGCGGCGCTGACAGCACAGTTGCAAAACCACAGCACGGCGGCGGTGGATCATCTGGAAATTGCGCATGGTATTGACGGGTTGGTTTTCTATCTCAATATGGAAAATGACCCGGTGCAAAACAGCCTGCGGCGCGGTGAATTTTATGAGCTGATCGAGCTGGAGCGACTGAAAGCCGTTACGGTGGCGCGACCGTCGGTGCTGGATATAGGCGCGAATATCGGCAATCACGCGCTATATTTTGCCACGCGGATGCAGGCCAAAAAGGTGGTGGTGATCGAGCCTAATCCACTGGCTTTGCCGCCGCTTTTGGCCAATATCATTCTGAATAACCTTGAAGATCAAATAGATATCCGGCATCTCGGCTTTGGCCTTTCGGATGTGGCCGAGGGTGGCTACTGGATGAAAAAGCACGCGAAAAATCTGGGCGCGACCAAAATGCAAGCCGGTGGTGGTGATATTCCGGTCAAGCGCGGCGACGAGGTATTTGCCGACCACGCCTTTGACCTGATCAAAATCGACGTCGAGGGCATGGAGATATCTGTGCTGCACGGGCTGCAGGAAACCATCGAAAAATCCCGCCCGATTATGCTGATCGAGGTGGATCAAAAGAACGAAGCGATATTTGAACTCTGGATGGATATAAATGGATACCAAGAGGTATTCACCCATAGCCATAGCGCAAAAAACCGAAACATTCTTGCCCTTCCCAAAGAGGCAGGAAATCATAACACGGCCACAGGGCCAAAGAAACATTAGGGGAAAACAATGTTCGAAATCAAAAACCTGAAAGCCTCATTGGCGGATGAAGACAAGCAAATCCTGAAGGGGATGAACCTGAAGATTGGCGAGGGCGAAGTTCATGCGATTATGGGGCCGAACGGCTCTGGTAAATCGACCATGTCTTATGTGGCGTCAGGGAAAAATGGCTATGTGGTCGATGCGGGCGAGGTGCTGCTGGATGGTGAAAACCTGCTGGATATGGAGCCGGATGAGCGCGCGGCGGCGGGGCTGTTTTTGGCGTTTCAATATCCGGTGGAAATTCCGGGGGTGGGGAATATGACCTTCCTGCGCACGGCGGTGAATAGCCAGCGCAAAATGCGGGGCGAGGAAGAGCTGAATGCGGCGCAATTTTTGAAGATCGTGCGGGAAAAGGCCAAGAGCCTGAAGATCGATGCGGATATGCTGAAGCGGCCGGTTAATGTCGGCTTTTCAGGTGGTGAGAAAAAGCGCAATGAAATTCTGCAAATGGCGATGCTGGAGCCGAAGATGTGCATTCTGGACGAGACCGATTCCGGCCTTGACGTGGATGCGATGAAGCTGGTTTCCGAAGGGGTGAATGCGCTGCGGGACGGCAAGCGGTCTTTCCTTGTGATCACCCACTATCAGCGGCTGCTGGATCATATCAAGCCGGATGTGGTGCATATTATGGCGGATGGCAGGATCATCAAATCCGGCGGGCCGGAGCTGGCGCTGGAAGTGGAAAATAACGGCTATGCAGACATCCTGAACGAGGTGGCATGATGGGCGAAATCAAGAAAAACAACCCCACCGAGGCCCTGCTGGCGCAGCATAGCGCGCCGCGTAAAGGGGCTGATTGGGCTGAAACCTTGCGCCGCGCGGCGCGAGAGCGGGTCTTGGGCATGGGCGCGGCCACACGGCGCGACGAATATTGGCGCTATACCAATCCTGCCGCGCTGAATGCAACGGGCGCGCCCGATGTGGAGATTTTGCAGCTGGATGAAACGCCGGTTTTTGACGGGGTGGAAAAGCTGTTGATTACCTTTGTGGATGGTGTTTACCGCCCCGACCGATCAGATGATCTTCGCGGTGA
>WFUK01000074.1 GCA_015485015.1 Paracoccaceae bacterium
AGCTAAAGGAAATTCGGGCCTTCCTGTTTGGCCACATGTATCGGCATAAAACCGTGAAGAAAATGCGGGTAGAAACGGCGCAGGTGGTGCGGGAGCTGTTTGCGGCTTTTATGGCCGACCCCGCGCGCCTGCCTGAGGGATGGCAGGCGTCGGGCGAATTGGCGCAGGCGCGCAAGATTTCTGACTATATTGCAGGAATGACCGATCGCTACGCGCTGCAACTGCATAAGCAGCTATAGCGGCGTGTTGATCTTTTCGGGCTTGGCAGCGCCGCACCCACGCCGCAAGGAAGCCTTGGCGCTTTTTGCAGCGCCTCTGGCCCTTGCGTGCTGGCCCTTGCGGGTGCCATATGGTATTGCGCGCTCAAACTGATGTTGGAATGATGAAATGAACCTGTTTGCCGAAATTAAATCCGTTGTGATCGAAAAGCTGGAGGCCCTGACCGCCGCTGGCACCCTGCCTGCGGGCTTGAGCTTTGCCAATGTCACGGTCGAGCCGCCGCGCGATGCGCTGCACGGCGATCTGGCAACCAATGCGGCCATGGTGCTGGCCAAGCCCGCAAAGATGAAGCCGCGCGATATAGCCGAGGCGCTGGCGGCGCTGCTCACCGATGATGCGCGGGTAACCAGCGCCGATGTCGCAGGGCCGGGGTTTCTTAATCTGCGGATTGATCCGGCAGTTTTTCAGGACATGCTCGCGGATATTCTGGCCAAGGGCAACGATTTTGGCCGCTCCGATATGGGCGCCGGGCGCAAGGTGAATGTGGAATATGTATCTGCCAACCCGACCGGCCCCTTGCATGTGGGCCATACGCGCGGCGCGGTATTTGGCGATGCCCTTTCCAGCCTGCTGGATTTTGCCGGTTATAACGTGACCCGCGAATATTACATCAATGATGGCGGCGCGCAGGTCGATGTGCTGGCGCGCTCGGCCTATGAGCGCTACCGCGAGGCTTGCGGCCATGCGCCCGAGATCAAAGAGGGGCTTTACCCCGGTGATTATCTGAAACCTGTTGGCGAGGCTCTAAAAGCCAAATATGGCGATAGCCTGATTGATAGGCCCGAGAGCGACTGGCTGGCTGATATCCGGCTTTTTGCCACCGAGGCGATGATGGATATTGTGCGCTCCGATCTGGCGTCGCTCGGGGTGAAGATGGACGTGTTTTTCTCGGAAAAGGCGCTTTACGGCACCGGCAAGATCGAGGCGGCGATTGCCAGTCTTGACGCCAAGGGCCTGATCTATTCCGGCACGCTCGCCCCGCCCAAAGGCAAGCTGCCCGAAGATTGGGAGGCCCGCGAGCAAACCCTGTTTCGCTCCACCGAGCATGGTGATGATGTCGATCGTCCGGTGCAGAAATCCGACGGCAGCTGGACCTATTTCGCCCCCGATATCGCCTATCATTATGACAAGATCGAGCGCGGCTTTGACGAGCTGATCGATGTGTTTGGCGCCGATCATGGCGGCTATGTGAAGCGCATGAAGGCGGCGGTTTCGGCGCTGTCGGATGGCAAGGTGCCGCTGGATATCAAGCTGTGCCAGCTGGTGCGGCTATTCAAGGATGGCGAGCCGTTCAAGATGTCTAAACGGGCCAATAATTTCATCCTGCTTTCGGATGTGGTTGAGCAGGTCGGGCCGGATGTGACCCGATTCGTTATGCTGACCCGCAAAAACGACGCGCCGCTGGATTTTGACTTCAAAAAAGCGCTGGAGCAGAGCAAGGATAACCCCGTATTTTATGTGCAATATGCCCATGCGCGGGTTTGCTCGGTGCTGAAAAAGGCCGGGAACCCGACCGATGCCACCCTGCAACAGGCCGATTTCAGCCTGCTGACCACGCCCGCCGAAATGGCGCTGCTGAAAAAGCTGGCGGAATGGTCGCGCTTGGTCGAGCTGGCGGCAAAGCACCATGAGCCGCACCGCGTTGCCTTCTATCTGTTTGATCTCGCGTCAGAATTCCATGCGCTTCAGCATTTGGGCAAGGTCGATCCCGGGCTGCGCTTTAATCTCGACGGCAATCCGGCGCTGAGCGCGGCGCGCCAAGGCATGATCCGAGCCGTTGCGGTTGTTATTTCCGCCGGTCTTGGTATTCTGGGGGTAACGCCGGCCAACGAGATGCGTTAAGCGCGCGGGCCGACGAACAGATTTAGGGGTTGGAGCAGATCCACACACTAATTATAGTGTGCCAAGAGAGGCGACTAACTGATGAGAGATAAGCTAGGCGAAACTTTGCGGCGAAGACTGTGGGAGCAGCATCACTCCGACGAGCCGGAATCCGCGCGGGACCCCGAAGCGGCAGACGAGGTTGTGCGCCCTTTATCTTCCAGGCTGGCCCAGTGGATTGGCGGGCTGGTATCGCTATCGCTGGTGATCGGTGTGGTGTTCTGGGTGTTTGAGCTGGGCCGGCGCGATGCCAACGAGGTGCCGGTGGTGAAAGCCATGGCAGGGCTGGCGCGCGAAACCCCTGAAGATAGCCGCGGGCCGATTGTAGAGAACCAGGGTTTGCAGGTGAACCAGGTGCTGGGCAGCGATGAAACCGCGCCGATTGAAGCCGAGACCCGCCTTGCGCCACCGCCTCAGCGCCTGACGCCAGCGGATACCGCGATACCGCCCGCAGCCCTTCCCGAGGCACCGATTGTAATCACCCCGCAGCCCTCCCAAAGCGAAACCGCCTTTGTGCTGCCGCCCTCATTGCCCGATGCCGACCCGAACATGACCCGCGCCGTGCGCCGTGCGCCGTCCGAGGCGCTTTCCCCCACGGCGCAATTGTTGAGCAATGCGATTGCAGATGCGGTATCGGAGGTGGCGAATGAAGCCGCAGCGGATGCGCAAGAAGCAACGCCCGCTCCGCCGGCACCGCCGCCAGTTACAACGCCGCCAGCCACGCCGGCTACAGGCCAGATTATGGTGCAGCTTGGCGCAGGCAGCTATGATAACG
>WFUK01000075.1 GCA_015485015.1 Paracoccaceae bacterium
ATATAAACCCCCGGCGCAAAGCTGAAACCGGCAAAAGCCGGCACCCCGGCGAGATCAAAATCAAACTGCTGGTAAAGCCCCATGCCCAGCCATGCCCCACCTTTTTCGGTGATCGAAAAATCCAGCACCGGGTTAAAGCGCTTCCACTTGTCCAGCGTGCGGGTGATCCGCAGCTCCTGCCCCCAGTTCTGCCCGTCAAACTGCACAATACCGGAAGAGATAGTCACTTGCCCGGCCATATCCGCCCGCTGCACGTCCCAGCCCTCGCCACCGGTTCCCTCCCCCATAAGGCTCATGATCCAGAACAGGATTGCAAATTCGCCCTTCATGATGTTTTCCCCTTTGCGGCCAAGCCGAATTCGGCCATAATCGCGCCATGATAGAATATCTGACAGGATAAATCCATGCCGTTGACATATCTTCACACCATGGTGCGGGTCAAAGACCTTGACGCCTCGCTGCATTTTTATTGTGATCTGCTGGGGCTGGAAGAAACCCGCCGCTACGAGAGCAAAAAGGGCCGGTTTACCCTGCTTTTCCTTGCCCCGCCGGGCCAGCATGAAGCCCCGCTGGAGCTGACCTATAATTGGGATGGAGACGAGGGTCTGCCCTCGGATAGCCGCCATTTTGGCCATCTGGCCTACGGGGTGGATGATATCTATGCCACCTGCCAGCGGCTGATGGAGGCAGGGGTGACCATCAACCGCCCCCCGCGCGACGGGCATATGGCCTTTATCCGCTCGCCGGATAATATCTCGATCGAGCTTTTGCAAAATGGCGAAGACCTGCCGCCGGCCGAGCCATGGGCCAGCATGGAAAGCACGGGTAGCTGGTAGCATGAAAATCGCCCATATCAGCGATCTGCACCTCACGGTCGGGGGGGAGGCCCGCATGGCGCAAAACCTCGAAATGCTGGTGGCGCATATCAATGCGCTATCGCCCGATATGGTGCTGGTTTCGGGCGATATCACCCATAATGCACTGTTGACCGAAGCCGAGCGCGCGGCTGAAATTCTCGCCAAGCTTACCGCGCCTTATTACCTGACACCGGGCAATCATGATCGTCGTGAAGGGCTGCAAGCGGCCTTCCCTGCGGCGGCTCTGCCTGCCGAGCAGCAGGCGCATTTAAGCTATGTGATCGAGGGCGAAACCCTGCGCATTCTGGCGCTGGATAGCACAGATCCCGATGCCCCCAATGGCCGGATATGCCAAGCGCGGGCGGCGTGGCTCGAGGCGGCACTTGGGCAATCAGCCAAGCCCGCGCTGATCTTCATGCATCATCCGCCGATGAAATGCGGGGTGGAAGAAACGGATTGCCCGCCCATGCAGGGTGCGGATTTGCTGGCAAAGGTGGTGGCCCGCCACTTGCAGATCGAACGGATATTATGCGGCCATGTGCATCTTCCGGTGCAGGCTTTGTGGCAAGGGCGGCTGGTATGCGCCGCGCCCAGTGTCGGGATGCGCCTGAGCTGGAGCCCGAATGCCCGCGCCAGCTCGCAATATTTTTCCTCCCCGCCAGCTTATTTATGGCATATGCAAAATAGCGATGGCGGGTTTGTCAGCCATGAATTCACACTGGATGATCCTGCCGGCCCGTTCGATTTCACCTAGCTGTAGGTTGGAGTTTTACCCCACCACCCCCAGATCCCCAAAAACAACCACAACCACACCGGCCAGAATAATCCCTGCCATGCTCCAGTTAAATGCCCGCAAGCGCGCGGGGGTATGCAGCCAGCGCGCCAGAACCATGCCAAACCATGCCCAGCCGGTGGCGGAGGTTGCGCCGCCGATCATCGCCATTCCGGCCATAATGCCTGCGGTCAATACCGGTGCGGCGGGGTCCAGAAACTGTGCGGAAATGCTGATCACCATGATCCACGCTTTGGGGTTGATCCACTGGAATGCGGCGGCTTGAACAAAGGTAAAAGGCTTGGTGGCCGCCCCTGCTTCTCCGGGGCGCTTGGCGGTGGCGATCTTCCACGCCACCCAGATCAGCATCGCCGCGCCGCCCCAGCGCAGCACCTCGTGCAGCACCGGATAGCGCATAAATACCTCGCCCAAGCCCAAAGAGATGCTGAAAATCATAAAGCCAAAGCCGATAAACACGCCAAATATATGCGGTGCGGTGGCCCGCAGCCCATAATTCACCCCCGAAGCGGCCAGCATCATATTATTGGGACCGGGCGTCCAGGACGAGGCCAGAAGGATGCCCAGCAGGGCGGCTAAACTATCAAAACTCATGCAAGGCCTCTTAGGTCAATCAGACTGACCCTTTCAGGGTTCCACCATCTTGTCAAGCGCGGCCTGGCTCAGGGTAAAGCCCGATTCGATCCACAGCTTTTCCAGCCGCCGCAGCTCGGCACCCAGCGCCTTGCCGGGGGGGATGCGGTCCATCAAATAGGGGGCTTTGAGCGGAAAAACCTCGCGCGCGGCGGCCTGGATGGCGCGGATCACCTCCGGTTCCGGCTCCAGCCCGAGGCTGGCGCATTGCACCAGCATCGCGTCAATCGCGGCGGCTTCGCCCAGCCGGTATCCCGCTTCGATCAGGCTCGGCATTTCCATGGCCTTTTGGATATGCTCTAGCGATTTTTGATCGGCTTTCGAGAGCCGCCACAGGCTGGCCGCATCGCCCGCGCCCAAGGCCGCAAGGCGGCGCTGCCAGCGCAGGGGTTGGGGTTTTTCGATCTCGACCAGCGGCGCGATAAATCGGGCATCCGCCCCCGGCAATACTCTGGAGAGCGCATGGGTCTGCGCCATTATTCCCAGCGCGGGCGCGGGGTTGGGCGCGGCTAAAAGCTTGCGCATCTCGCTGCCCACGCGCTCGCCCGACAGGGCTTCCAGCCCGTCAATACTGGCGGCAATCGCGGCAATCGCTTCCATATCCGGCCCGACTTCGGGATCGCAATAATAGGCATAAAACCGGAAATATCGCAGGATGCGCAGGTGGTCTTCGGCGATGCGCTGAAAGGCGTTTTCGATAAAGCGCAGGCGGCGGGCTTTCAGGTCCGGCAGGCCGTTGAGCGGGTCTTGCAGGGTGCCGTCCGCGCGGACATAAAGCGCGTTCATGGTGAAATCGCGGCGCAGGGCGTCGTCTTTGATACGGGTTGAAAATTCCACCACCGCGCGGCGGCCATCGGTTTCCACATCCTTGCGAAAGGTGGTTATTTCATAGGCTTCGCCCTTATGGATCACGGTAATGGTGCCGTGATCGATGCCGGTGGGAATGGCGCGGTAGCCGTGCTTTTTGGCCAGCGCCAGCACGGTTTCGGGCAGGGCATCGGTGGCGATATCGACATCCGCCACCGGCACCCCGAGCAGGGTATTGCGCACGCAGCCCCCCACGGCCAAAGCCTGATAGCCTGCATCTTCCAGCAGGGCAAATACAGGCGCGGCAGCGGTGAGCCATGGTGGATTATCCAGCTTCATAATGCCCTCATGCGGTCTGCCAGATTGCGGATCATCCGCGCGCTGGCCCCCCAGATATAATGCGGGCCATAGGGGATGGCCAGATAGGCGCGCTCCACCCCCTGCCATGGGCGGCGATGCAGCCGCATATTACGCGGCTCCAGCAGGAAATCCAGCGGCACGCAAAACACCTCCTCCACCTCGGAAGGGTCCGGCACCGGCGCAAAACGCCCCGAGACCAGTCCCACCTGCGGGCTGATCTCAAAGCCGGTGATCGAGTGATGGCCCTGTAGCACCCCCAGCGACTGCACCTTTGAGAGACCAACCTCCTCCTCGGCCTCGCGCAGGGCGGCGGCCCATAGGCTGGCATCGCTTTTTTCCACCTTGCCGCCCGGAAAGGCCACCTGACCGGGATGATTGCGTAGATGCGCGGCACGGCGGGTCAGGATCACTTCCAGCCCGCACGCCCCATCCACCAGCGCGATCA
>WFUK01000076.1 GCA_015485015.1 Paracoccaceae bacterium
ATAAACCCGCCCGGGCGCGATGATCCGGCAAGGCACGCCGTGCTTTTCCATATGGCGTATCTGCACGGGGCTGGTATGGGTGCGCAGCACATGGGGCGGGGTGTTGTCGCCCTCATCGCGGTGCATGTAAAACGTGTCGAATTCTTGCCGCGCGGGATGCTCGGGGGGGATATTCAGCGCATCGAAATTATAGTAATCATTCTCGATCTGCGGGCCTTCGGCAACGCCATAGCCAAGGTCCGCAAAGATCGCGATGATCTCCTCGGTGACTTGGCTGATCGGGTGAACACTGCCCTGCCCCACGGGGCGCGCGGGGGCGGTAACATCCAGCCATTCGGTGCGCAGGCGCTCGTTGAGCGCGGCATCCTCCAGCCCGGCCTTGCGGGCGGCAAGGGCGGAATTGATCTCGTTTTTCAGGGCGTTCAGCGCGGGGCCAGCGACTTTTTTCTCCTCAGGAGACATTTTCCCAAGGCCGCGCATCATCAGGCTGACCTCGCCCTTTTTGCCCACAGCCGCCACGCGGGTGGCTTCCAGCGCATCAAGATCCGGCGCATCGGCCACTTGTTGCAGGATTTTGGATTTGAGATTTGAAATATCGCTCATGACAGGTCCCGAATTGCTTTGTTTCGGGCCTATCATATGGCGCTGAAATTGCAAGCCTTCCGCCTTCATTAACCGCCAGTTAACCATTGGGGGATAAGGATGGTTTTAGGTAAATTGTAGGAGCATTTTATGATCATCACCGGCAGCTCGGGCGACGATATCCTGACGGACAGCTTTCGAAGAGACAACCTGACCGGCGGCCTCGGCGCGGATGTTTTTGTGCTTGAGCATGATGGCAAGCGCGATTTCATCATGGATTTCGAGGATGGCATCGATGTGATCGATTTCACAAATTTCAACGTCACCTTTGAGGAATTGTTTATCTACCAGATCGACACCTATTCCTTTGTTGTCGATATTCGCGGCGAGAAAACCCAGATCGATGTGGTGCCGCCCAATATCGGCGCGCCGGCCATCACCCCGTGGTCCTTCACCGAGGCTGATTTCACCTTTGCGGTAGGGGCCGCGCCGCCCAATGTAGTGCTGCAATCCGATACCGCGGCTGCGGACCGCCTTTTTGGCACCGGAAGGCCCGATGTATTTCTATTTTCGCCGGATGGATTGCGCGATGCGGTGCGGCAGTTCGAGATCGGGAAAGACCAGATTGACCTCGCGGCCTTTGGCACCAGCTTTGCCAACCTCGTTTTTACCGATGTATCGCCGGGAAGGGTGGTGATTCGGCTGGAAACGGCTGATTTCGGGGTCGAGCATATTGTGATCCACGATAAATCAAAGCTGTTCACCTCGCTGGACCTTACCGCCGATGATTTTATATTTGCCTGACGTGTGTTTTATCAAGCGGGCGGCTCAGGCGCAGGCATAAAAAAGGCCCGCCAATCGCTTGGCAGGCCTTTTTTGAATTTGAGGTTTGGCTTAAGCCAATGCAGCTTTTGCCTGATCAACCACTGCCGAAAAGGCTTCCGGCTCATGCACGGCGAGATCAGCAAGAACCTTACGGTCCACTTCGATGCCGGCCAATGTCAGGCCATTGATGAACTTGGAATAGTTCAGGTTTTCGTCGTTCAAGCGCACAGCCGCGTTGATCCGCTGAATCCACAATGCGCGGAAATTGCGCTTACGGGCCTTACGGTCCCTCGTAGCGTATTGCATAGCCTTATCAACGGCCTGCGTAGCGGTGCGGAAGTTGCGCGAGCGCGCGCCATAATAACCTTTAGCGGCTTTGATGACTTTGCGATGGCGGGCGTGAGCGGCGGCGCCGCCTTTTACTCTAGACATATCTCAGGCTCCTATCGTGCGTATGGCATGTATTTTTTGACGATCTTCTCATCGGCTTTGCACAGAAGTGCAGTGCCACGAGCGTTTCGCAAAAATTTGTTTGACCGTTTGATCATACCATGCTGCTTGCCAGCCTGAGCGGCCTTTACGCGGCCAGAGGCCGTCACCTTAAAGCGCTTTTTAGCACTCGATTTTGTCTTCATCTTGGGCATTTCCGTCTCCTATCAAGAAGTGGGTATAAGGTGGAACTCGGCAGCCCCTTGAGGCCGGCCCACCGGTGGAGCGCTTCTAATAGGCGCAATTCCCGGGCTTGGCAAGCGGATTCGCCACCGTCAGACTATGATTTCAGGGGTCAAAGGGCCGGGCTTTGCCGTGCGATTGTCTTAATTCATTATCCGCGCGTAAAGCTTATAAATCGCCCTCGGCAAATCCATCGCCAAATTGGCATCAACCGTCTGGTTTTGCGCATAAAACAGCGCCAAGCCGCCCAGCACAAAGATAAACAGGGCCGGCACTACGGAGCGGTGGTTTGTTACCGCGCCGAATCCTACCAACAGGCTCGCACTCAATAAAACCGCCGCCCAGATCAGGGCTATTTCGTAATCTGACATAGCTACCTCATATATTATGCAGGGAGATACTTAGCACAAAATGACCTATTAATCTATTAATCCAGCTCGCTGCCATAGATCAATTTTTCATTTACCGGCGCCACGCGCAAAATATTGGTGGTGCCGGGCGTATTAAACGGCACACCGGCCGTGACCACAATCATATCGTTTTCCTTGGCGAATCCGGCTTCCTTGGCGGCTTTGGCGGCGTTGACCACAGCCTCCTTAAAGCGGGCAACCTCGCCCGAAACCACACAATGCAGGCCCCATACCAAAGCCAAACGCCGCGCGGTATCCGGCACCGGCGTAATCGCGATGATCGGCACGCGGGGGCGCTCGCGCGCGGCCAGCATGGCGGTGGTGCCCGATTGGGTGAAGCTGGCAATGGCTTTAATATCGGTGGTTTCCGCCACTTCGCGCGCGGCGGCGCTGATGGCATCGGCCACGCGGGTGCGCGAAGGGGTATGCGTGGCCAGCAGCCCGTCGCGATACATCTCGTCTTTTTCAACCTCGACCGCCACATTGCTCATGGTGGTAACGGCTTCGATCGGGTAATCCCCCGCCGCGCTTTCGGCGGATAGCATCACCGCATCCGCGCCGTCATAAATCGCCTGCGCCACATCCGAAACCTCGGCCCGTGTTGGCACTGGCGAGGAGATCATGC
>WFUK01000077.1 GCA_015485015.1 Paracoccaceae bacterium
GATGTGGATCTGATCTGGCGTGAAGACGGTCCGGGCGATGTATATGCCCAGATCGAAACCATTATGGAAGAAGCCATGGCGCAGGCCTCCTTGCGCTTCCGGCCTGCGGTCAAGGGGAGCCGTCCGGTGATTTTGCGCACCGAGCAGATCCAGTTCCACTCGTTGACCGAGCGGGCGCGCTCCAATATCGGCGGCATTCACAATACGGACTTCATTCTAACCGTCGTTGACGCCAATACCGGCGAGCTTTTGGCCGGTCCGGCCACGATTGAATCCGATGTGAAAGCCTATGGCGGTGCCAAAGCCGAAGCGTTGGTTGCCGTTGGTCAAACCATGCGCGTGCGGATCATCCAGCGCGTTTCGGATGTGATCGCGACCTATCTCGGCATTGCGGGGGATCGCGCGGTCCAGCCCGGAAAAGTTGTTGAAATCGGTCGGTAACCCCGGATTTCATAGTTTACCAAATGGGCCGGCCTTTGCTGGCCCATTTTTTTTGGGGGTTGCGCTTTGCGGGTGCATTTTGCACAAAACCCCAAGATTTCAAGATCGGAGCAGATCATGCCTATCGGTGTATTTGATAGCGGCCTGGGCGGCCTTACCATTCTTCGGGCGTTGCAGCAGCGCATGCCGGAGCAGGCCTTCACCTATCTGGGCGATAACGCCAACACCCCATATGGCACCCGCGACGCCTATGATGTGTTTGATCTCACGACAAAATCCGTCCAGACCCTGTTTGATATGGATTGTGAGCTGGTGATTATGGCGTGCAATACCGCCTCGGCCAGCGCGCTGCACCGGATGCAAGTGAGCTGGCTGCCCAAGGGAAATCGGCGGGTGTTGGGGGTTTTTGTGCCGATGATCGAAAACCTGACCCGGCGCGATTGGGGCGATAATGCCCCCCCCACCCATACAGGGCTGGAAAATGTGGCGGTATTTGCCACCCAATCCACCATCGAAAGCGCGGCTTTCCCGCGCGAGATGAAATTCCGCGCGCGGGATGTGAATGTGGTGGGGCAGGCCTGCCATGGCTTGGTTGATGCGATCGAGGTCGGGGATGCGGCCCTGTGCAAAACCCTGGTCGAGCATCATGTGGCGGAATTGCTGGAGCGCCTGCCAAAACCGCAAGCGGCGGTTCTGGGCTGCACCCATTATCCGATTGTCGAAAGCCTGTTTCGCGCGGCCTTGCCCGAGGGGACCAAGCTGCTCTCCCAGCCCGATATTGTCGCCGATGCCACCTTTGATTACCTGACCCGGCATCCGCGATATAAGGAAGACGGGGATACGCAGTATTTCACCACCGGCGCGGCAGAGAAGGTCGGGAAGCTGGCGGAGCTGTTTTTGGGGCAATTGGCCAATTGGCAAAAGGTATAGATCATGAAAAACGTAGTTATTCTGGGCGCAAGCGGCTATACGGGGGCCGAATTGGTGCGCTTGCTTGCCGGACATTCAGGTATAAAAATCAAAGCGTTAAGCGCGGATCGCAAGGCCGGGCTGGAATATGGCGCGGTGTTTCCTCATCTGCGCCATCTGCCATTGCCCAGCCTTTGCAAGATCGAGGAAATAGATTTCACCGGCGTGGATCTGGTGTTTTGCGCCTTGCCCCATGCCACCTCGCAGCGGGTGATCAAGGCTCTGCCTGCGCATGTGAAAATCGTTGATCTTTCGGCTGATTTCCGGCTGCGCGATCCCGAGGCCTATGCGCAGTGGTATGGCGGCCCGCATGCGGCGCTGGAATTGCAAAAAACCGCTGTTTATGGCCTGACGGAATTTTATCGCGACGAAATTCGCCACGCGCGGCTGGTGGCTGGCACCGGTTGCAATGCCGCCACCGGGCTTTTGCCGATCCTGCCCTTGCTGGAGGCCAAGCTGATTGACCCTGACGAGATCATTATTGATCTGGTTACCGGTGTGTCGGGGGCAGGGCGCGGGGCCAAGGAGGCGATGCTGCATTCCGAGGTTTCGGAAGGCACGCAAGCCTACGCAATTGCCAGCCACCGGCACTTGGGCGAATTCGATCAGGAGTTCTCCAAAATGGCGGGGCGGCCGGTAAAGGTCAGCTTCACGCCGCATCTTTTACCGCAAAACCGCGGCATTTTGGCCACGATCTATCTGCGCGGCGAGGCCAAGGCGCTGCATGCGGCGCTGGTGGCGCGCTATCGGGACGAACCGTTTGTCTATGTGCTGCCTTTTGGCGAAGCCCCGTCGACACGGCATGTAAGGGGTTCTAACTATTGCCAAATCGGGGTTGCGGCGGATCGCAAGCCGGGCCGTGCTATTGTTTTTTCGGCGCTGGATAACCTGACAAAAGGCTCGTCAGGGCAGGCGCTGCAAAATGCAAATCTGATGCTGGGGATGGAAGAAAGCGAAGGATTGAACATGGCCCCTTTATTTCCTTGAAATAATGCTTATGTTTGACAAAACGAAACAGGGGGTTTTGATATGGCGGGTCTAAAGAAAAAACGGCGCATTCAGATGGTGGTCTCGGGCTTGGTCTTGATGGCGGTGGCCGCTGTGCTGATGGGGGTCGCGTTTAAGGACGGGATCGAGTTTTTTCGCTCGCCAACCCAGGTGGTTGAGGAAATGCCCGGCCCGAACGAGCGCTTTCGCCTCGGGGGGCTGGTAAAAGAAGGCAGCTGGGTAAAGGGCGATGTGCATCGTTTTATAATCACCGATACCAATCGCGATATTCCCGTTGTGTATAAGGGTATTTTGCCGGATCTATTTAGCGAAGGCGAAGGCTCTATTGTCACCGGCACTTTGGTAAATGGCGAGTTTATTGCCAGCGAGGTTTTGGCCAAGCATGACGAAGAATACATGCCCGCCGAGGTGATCGACGCCCTGAAAGAGCAGGGTGTATATGTGGAGCCGTCCACCTAGGGCCTAGGCCAGCGTTCGCTGCTATTACCCTATATTAGCCATTTCGCGCGATCTTTAGTCCAATTTTCTATAAATTGGCGAGAGGTTGACGATGGTGAGTATCGACGAAATTACCGAAGAAATTATCAAGCGCGAAGGCGGTTTTGTGAATGACCCCGATGATCCGGGCGGGGCCACAAAATACGGGGTTACCATCGGCACCCTGCGCCGCCTCGGGCTTGATATCAATGATGACGGCCAGATCAACACCCGCGACGTGCGCCGGCTCAGCCGCGAGCAAGCCGCGGATATTTTTAAAAAGCAATATTTTGAAGCGCCCAAAATCGGGATGCTGCCGCAGGTGTTGCAGGCCAGCGTTTATGATATGTATGTGAATTCCGGCGCAAATGCGGTGAAAATCCTGCAAAGATTGCTGGGTGAATTCGGGTTTTCGACCTTGGCGGATGGTGCTATCGGCCCAAACACCGCGCGCATGGCGGCGCTGGCTTACGAGGCTGCGCCGGAATTTTTAAACGACGCTTACGGAATTGCGCGGCGAAACTACTATTACAATCTGGCCGATTCCCGCCCCGGCCTGCGTAAATTCGCGCGTCGTCGTGATGGCGGCAAGGGCGGCTGGATTTTGCGTGCCGAAACCTTTATGGACAAAAAATACCACCTCACGTCAGACGAACACGAGGCCCGGGTCAGGGGTTGGGCATGAGCTTGCTGGGCATTGGCCGCGCCGCCCGCGATGTTGGCGGCGCAGTGGCCGAGGTTTCGGAAGTGTTTACCATCAACAAAACCAAGGCCGAAATGGCCGCGCAGGCGCGATATCAAGCGGCGCTGGAGCAGGCGGGCGCAGAATTCAGGCAGGCGCCGATTGGCGGGTTTGATCGATTTGTAAACGGGCTGAACAGGCTGCCACGGCCGATTATGGCGCTGTCTACCGTTGGTTTGTTCAGCTATGCCATGGCCGATCCGGCGGGATTTTCGGTGCGGATGCAGGGGCTGGCCTATGTGCCGGAGCCTTTGTGGTGGCTGCTTGGCGCGGTGGTTTCGTTTTATTTTGGCGCGCGAGAAATGAATTATTTTCGTGGATATCGCGCTAATATCCCGGCCGGCCCTCCGGCCATAAGCAGGGCGCAACCGCCGGAAGCCCCGCAAAACAAGGCCATTGCCGAGTGGAAAGCCGCCAATCCCTAGCGCGACATATTGCGTGATCACGAAATTGCAATTTGAACTATCCCCCGGCTAGGCTATGGTAACGCAAACAAAGGAATGGGGATTCGAAAATGTTTGCAGAACTTGGCCAATACGCAATAATACTGGCGCTCATCTTTGCCATAATGCAGGCGATCATACCCATGGTCGGCGCGCAAAAAGGCTGGAACAACTGGATGGCGCTGGCGGTGCCAACCGCTCAAATTCAGGTAATATTGCTGCTGCTGGCTTTCGGATCTTTAACCTACGCCTTTGTGGTATCGGATTTCTCGGTGCGGCTGGTGGCGGCAAATTCGCATACCGATAAACCGATGCTTTATAAAATCACCGGCGTTTGGGCCA